>NZ_DASYDG010000008.1:0-109218 GCF_036499745.1 Pinirhizobacter sp. | reverse complement strand
GTGAGAACGCCGTGCGTGCGGCTCGCCGGCCGCTTATGCTACGTGCACGTCCGCTACCGCCGCGGCCACCCGACCGCAAACCACGGCGCGGCACCTCCAGTGCGCCATCGGTCGAGGCCGAGCCTCAGGCCCCGGTAGACGACCGCGCCTGAGATCCACCGCTTGCGTCGGCGGGTTTAACCCACCAGCATCAGGCCCCATGTAAGCGGTCTCCCCAGCCGCATGGCCCAAGAACTGACGATGGATTCCACCCTAGCCCTCGCCGAACGCCGCCTGCTTGCGCCAGGCGGTCTTGCCACAGGCGATCTCGACCGCGTATTTTCCCAGCTGATGGGCCCGTCGATCGACGCGGCCGACCTCTATTTCCAGCATTCGCGCAGCGAGTCCTGGGTGCTTGAGGAAGGCATCGTCAAGGATGGCAACCATTCGATCGAACAGGGTGTTGGCGTCAGGGCCATGTCTGGCGAGAAGACAGGTTTCTCGTACTCCGACGACATTGTGTTGCCGCAGTTGCTCGAGGCCTCGCGCGCAGCACGCGCGATCGCCCAGGGTGGCGCCGGCCAGGGACGCCCGCTGGCACTGGCCACTGGGCGCGCGCTATATCCCGCGATCGATCCGGTGGAGAGCCTGCCCAACGAAGAGAAAATCGCCGTCCTGCGCGAAGTGGACGCCTACGCCCGCGCCCGCGACCCACGGGTCAAGCAAGTGGTTGTGAGCATGTCGGCAACGCTCGACACAGTGTTGATCGCGGCCTCCGATGGCACCCTCGCCGCTGACGTGCGCCCGCTGGTGCGCCTGAACGTGCAGGTGATCGTCGAACAGAACGGCCGCCGCGAGCAGGGCCATAGCGGCGGCGGCGGCCGTTACGGCTATCGCGAGTTGCTCGAGAACGGCCGCGCCAACGCCTTCGCGGCCGAGGCCGTGCGCCAGGCGCTGGTGAACCTGGAAGCGGTGGATGCGCCGGCCGGCGGCATGACCGTGGTGCTTGGGCCGGGCTGGCCCGGGATCCTTCTACACGAGGCCATCGGCCACGGCCTGGAAGGCGACTTCAATCGCAAGGGCAGTTCAGCGTTTGCCGGGCGCATCGGCGAGCGCGTGGCGGCCAAAGGCGTGACTGTGGTCGACGATGGCACGCTGGCGGGGCGCCGCGGGTCACTGAACATCGACGACGAGGGCACGCCCACCGAGTGCACCATGTTGATCGAAGATGGCATCCTGCGTGGCTACATGCAGGACAAGCTCAACGCGCGCCTGATGGGGGTCAAGCCCACCGGCAATGGCCGTCGCGAATCGTTCGCGCAGCTGCCGATGCCGCGCATGACCAACACCTACATGCGTAATGGCGATCGCGATCCGCAGGAGATCATTGCCTCCGTCAAGCGTGGCCTGTACGCGGTGAATTTCGGTGGCGGCCAGGTGGACATCACCAACGGCAAGTTCACGTTCTCTGCCAGTGAGGCCTACCTGATCGAGGACGGCAAGGTAACGCGGCCGGTGAAGGGCGCTACCTTGATCGGCAATGGACCGGAGGCGCTCACACGCGTGTCGCTGATCGGTAACGACATGAAACTCGATGAAGGCGTGGGCGTGTGCGGCAAGGATGGCCAGAGCGTGCCGGTGGGTGTGGGCCAGCCCACCTTGCGCATCGACAACATGACGGTGGGCGGTACCGCAACCTGAAAGCAGGTCGCGGTTTAGTTTTCCCTGCCGGTTTGTATATCGCTTCCGGCGGTATCGGGTGCATCGGCTTCGTCGTCGGCGTTGCTACCGGCAAGATCCTTGAGCATCTGGAAAATTTCCCGGTAAGCACGCGGGGGTTTGTTGGCCTCGCGTTCGCTGCGCGCCTGGCGGATCAATGAGCGCAGGTGCTGGCGGTCGACATCGGGGTGCTCGGCAATGAACGGCGCCAGTGCATCGTCATCGGCCAGGAGCTTGTCCCGCTGGTTTTCCAGCCGGTGCATCGCCGCGGTTTCCTGCCGCTGGCGCTCGCGGTTCTCGCCCATTGCCGCGCGCGCGTCGTCGAAGTCGGAGTCGTCGTGGCGGCGCATGATCTTGGCCAGATAGGCCAGCTGCCGCTTGCGCGCGCCGTGCGCGGTGATGCGGCGCACATGGGCGATCTCGGTGAGGACGTCGTCGGGAAGGTTCATCTTGCCTACGCGCGTGGGCGGCAGTTCGCACAGCTGGCTGGCAAAGGCCAACACCGCCAGGGCATCGCGGCGTTGCTGGGTGCGGGTGGGGCCGAAATCCTCGTCGGTATCGGTCATGTCGTTGTCGTTCCTCACGAGGTGAATCCTTCGCCGGCTTCGGTAAAGGCAAAGCGCGGCACGGATTCGCCGCCCACCTCCACCGATTCGACGAACATGGAAGCCGGGCGTACCCACAGGCCGTGGTCGCCATATAGCGCGCGGTAGACCACCAGTTCCTCCATGGTCTCGCTGTGCCGGGCGGTACCCAGCACGCTATAGAGATTTCCCTTGTAGTGGCGGTAGAGGCCGCAGATGACAGTCATGACGGGGTTCCGGGGCGCTGCTGCGCTTTTGATCGGCAGGGCCGGACCCCATGTCGGGTCGGGCAGGGCACGCCGAGGCCCGTTATTCTACCCCGTCGCCCAAGCAGGAACCTACGTAGTGAACCAAGTCGTCCGTGTCGCCGACACCAGCCTGCAAGATTCCGACCGTCTGGCCAACCTCGCCGAGGATGTCATACGGCGTGCCCTGGCGGCCGGTGCCAGCCAGGCGGAGGTTTCGGCCAGTATCGACACCGGGCTGAGCGTGAACGTGCGCCTGGGCGAAGTGGAGACGGTGGAGCACACCCGTGACCGCGGTTTCGGTCTCACCGTGTATTTCGGCCAGCGCAAGGGCTCGGCCAGCACCGCGGACCTGCAACCGGATTCCCTCCAGGCCACCATCGAGCAGGCCTGCGCCATTGCCCGTTACACCGAAGCCGATGCCTTCGCCGGGCTCGCCGACGCTTCGCGCATGGCCACTGAATTCCCCGACCTTGATCTCTACCACCCATGGGACCTGGACGTGGAACAGGCCATTGCGCTGGGCATCGAGGTCGAGCAGGGCGGCCGGGCCGTCGATGGCATCACCAATTCCGACGGCGCCAGCGTCAGTGCGGGCCAGAGCATCTCGGTGTATGCCAATTCCCACGGCTTCGTCGGACGCGAGCGTGGCACCCGGCATGGGCTGTCCGTGGCGTTGATCGCCGGTGACGATGAAGGCATGCAGCGCGACTACTGGTATGAAAGCGTGCGGGATGCGCGCCGCTTCGGCGACGCGGGTGCGATTGGCCTTAAAGCCGCCGAGCGTACGGTGGCCAGGCTCGGCGCGCGGCGCCTGACCACCAGGCAGGCGCCGGTGCTGTTCGCGCCGGAAGTGGCCCGTTCGCTCATTGGCCACCTGATCGGCGCGGTCAGTGGCGGCTCGCTGTACCGGAAGGCCAGTTTCCTGGTCGACCATGCCGGCAAGCAGATCCTTCCCGAATGGTTCGCCATCGATGAGCGGCCGCATCTGAAGGCCGGCCTGGCCTCGAGCGCGTTTGATGCCGAGGGCACGGCTACGGCGGATTCAGCACTCGTTGCCGGCGGCGTATTGCAGAGATACATCCTGGGCAGCTATTCGGCGCGAAAGCTCGGGCTTCAATCCACTGGCAATGCCGGTGGCGTGCACAACCTCATTGTGCGCACGGGCGAAGACGACTTCACCGGCATGCTGCGCCGCCTGGGCACGGGCCTGCTGGTGACCGAGGCCATGGGCCAGGGCGTGTCGGTCATCACCGGTGATTATTCCCGCGGCGTGTCGGGCTTCTGGGTGGAAAACGGTGAAATCCGGTTCCCGGTCGAGGAAATCACCATTGCGGCGAACCTGCGTGACCTCTATGCCAACATCGTGGCGGTGGGCAACGACGTCGACCACCGCTCGCACGTACTTACCGGGTCGATCCTGGTCGAGCGGATGACCATCGCCGGGGAGTGACTTAGGCGCCTTGACAGGCGCCCGGCGGTTGCCGACAGTGGGAATGCGAATGATCGCGGGGAGGAATAGCCATGAGCATACCGCCGGACCAGGTGCCGCCGTCGTCCACGCCGCCACCGTATGACCCCGTTCCACCGCCAGCCGCGGCCGACGACCGCAACCTGGCCATGCTGACGCACCTGTCGGGGTTCCTCTTCAGCTTCATCGTGCCGCTGATCGTGTGGCTGGTCCACAAGGACCGCCCCGAGAAGGCGTACCTGGTGACGGAGGCAAAGGAAGCACTCAACTTCCAGATCACCGTGATCATCGGCTATGTGATCTGCTGGATACTCACCATCATCATTATCGGCGTGTTCCTGACCTGGGTGCTTTGGATCTTCAACCTGGTCATGTGCATCATCGCCGCGACGCGGGTGAGCTCGTCCGGGACGTACCGTTACCCGTTCGCGCTGCGCCTGGTCAACTGATCCGTTCGACGGCGAAGCGGGCGAGTGCGGCCAGGGTATGGCCGCGTTCGCCCAGCGGTTCGATGGCAGCGAGCGCTTCGCCGACAAGGCCGTCCAGGCGGTGATGCGAGGCGTCCATGCCGATGATCGAGACGAAGGTGGGCTTGTCGGCCGCGGCGTCCTTGCCCTGTGTCTTGCCGATCACGGCGGCCTCGCCTTCGACATCGAGGATGTCATCGCGCACCTGGAAAGCCAGGCCCACGGCGCGACCAAACCGGTCCAGCGCATCGAGAGCGGTTGAGTCGCGGCAGCCGCTGGCGAGCGCGCCGAGCATCACCGAGGCCCGGATCAGCGCGCCGGTCTTGTAATCATGCATGCGCTCAAGTTCGTCCAGGCTGAGGCGATGCCCCACCGCGGCGAGATCGAAAGCCTGGCCGCCTGCCATGCCCTCGGCACCGCAGGCCCGGCCGAGCACCTGAAGCATGCGCAGGCGCGTGTCTGCGTCATCGATGTCGGTGGCGTCGGCCAGGATTTCGAAGGCCAGGGCCTGCAAGGCATCGCCGGCGAGGATCGCCATGGCTTCGCCGAAGACGATGTGACACGTAGGCCTGCCGCGGCGCAGGGCGTCGTCGTCCATCGCCGGTAGATCGTCGTGCACGAGCGAGTAGGCATGGATGAACTCCACCGCGCAGGCGGCGGCATCCAGTGCATCCAGGTTCGCGCCCAGCGCGATGCCGGCGGCGTAGACCAGCAAGGGACGTAGTCGCTTGCCGCCGCCCAGTACCGCATAGCGCATGGCGCGATGCAGTTCGACGGGGGGCTGGTGCTCGGCGGGAAGGGCTTGGGCGAGGGCTTGGTCGGCGCGTGCGATCAGGGAGTCGATCGACGGCGCGGCCTCAGGATTCAGGTTCAAAGGGTTCGGCGGTATCGGGCGCGTCGGGGTCAAGCAGCAGGCGTACTCGCTGCTCGGCCTGTTCCAGCGCGCGCTGGCAGGTGCGATACAGGCCGATGCCGCGCTCGAAGGAGGACAGTGACTCATCGAGCGAAAGCTCGTTGCCTTCCATGCGCGTGACCAGTTGTTCGAGTTCGTCCAGCGAGTGTTCGAATTCAGCGACGGACGGCGTGGCAGGGGGAGTCGACATGGGCGACAAACTAGCTCAGGAGCGGCTTGGATTCAATCGTTTACATGCGCGACATGCACGCTTTGGATCCATGGCAGGGCTTGATCGGACCACCATAATCCGGGTACGGCGACCAGCTCGGCGCCGAGGAACAGCAGCGGCAGCCGCTGGCGCCGCCAGGGCGGCACGGCGTCGCGCTGGAAGAGGTCGCGCAGCTCCCGGGTATGGGCCTCGCCGACGGGACGGATCCGCTCGCCGCCGAGGCGCAGGCGCACGGTGAGTTCGGGCAGGTCGGCGCCGGCGCTGGCCTGCAACGTGGCACCGCCCGGCACCGTGAGCGTGTCGCCGTTCCAGGGGCTTTCCCAGTGGGCCGGCAGCGGCGGGTGGCGGCGCACGGCGTGTAGCGCGCCACGCCACACATGTACGTCGGTACCCCTCCAGCCCACGCAGGGCACGCGGTCGGCTGCGGCGTGGGCGATCTGTGCCTCCAGTTGTAAGCGCTGGGCGGTGGTGGGCGCACGCAAGCCCCGCCCATGCAGCCAGGCTTCGAGCAGCGGCACGCGCAAGGCTTCGTGCAGGGCCAGCCAGCCGGCGGCATCCAGCGCTCCGTCGCGGTCGAGGGTCTTCCATGCCTGCCGCCAGTGCCCTTCGATGAAATCCGCCGCCGCAGCGGTGGCGTGGGCCGCATGCACGATGCTTTGGGCCGCCTGGGGCCAGTGACCTGCCAGGCGCGGCAGGATCTCGGCGCGAAGGTAGGAGCGGGCCATGGCGTGATCGGTGTTGGAAGGATCCTCCACGGGAGTCAGCCCATGGTGATCCAGGTAACTGCGAAGCTGTGCCCGGGGAACCTTGAGCAGCGGCCGGAGCAAGCGGCCGTGCCCGAGCGGGCGCGACGGACGGATTCCTGCAAGGCCCGCCGGACCCGCCCCACGCAGCAGCTTCAGCAGCACCGTTTCAACCTGGTCGTCGCGGTGGTGGGCCAGCAGGAGTATTTCTCCTTCACCGAGGTTCGCGGCGAAAGCCGTATAGCGCGCGTCGCGGGCGGCAGCCTCCGGGCCCTGGCCGCCGATCATATCCACCACGACCCTGACCACGGTAAGGGGAATGCCCAGGCCATGGCAGAACGTTTCGCAGCGTCGGGCCCAGTCGTCACTGGCCTGCTGCAGTCCATGATTCACGTGCAAGGCGCGCAGTTTCGCCGGCCTCATGGCAGCGAGTGCGTGAAGCAAGGCCATCGAATCGCCGCCGCCACTGAAGGCGACACAAAGCGGGGCGTCGGCGGGCAGGTCTGCCAGGGCCGTCGCCAGGTTCACGGCTTGGACTTCGCCCGCACGAAGACGGCCTTGCCGTTGCCTACCTGTTGTTCCTCGATCTCGAACAGGCCGATGCCGTTGAGGAGACCGGAAAGCTTGCTGTAGCCGTAGTTGCGCGAGTCGAAGTCGGTGGACTGCTTGCTCAGGATACTGCCGACGGCGCCGAGGGAGGCCCAGCCGTCGTCGTTGGAGGCGCCGTCGATGGCGTTGCGCAGCATGTTCATCAGCTTCGTGTCCGAGCGCAGTTCCTTTGCCGTGCGCTGCACGGGCGCCTGGTTGGGTTCTTCCTTGGCAACGGTGCGCATGAACACATCGGTGTAGATGAACTTGTCGCAGGCCATGCGGAAGGCTTCGGGCGTCTTGCGTTCGCCGAAGCCGAACACGGTGAGGCCCGATTCGCGGATGCGCGATGCCAGGCGGGTGAAGTCGCTGTCGCTGGAGACCAGGCAAAAACCATCGAGCCGCCCGGTGTAGAGCAGATCCATGGCGTCGATGATCATCGCCGAGTCGGTCGCGTTCTTGCCCTTGGTGTAGGCGAACTGTTGGATCGGCTGCACGGCGTGCGCTGGCAGGGCATCTTTCCAGCCGGAGAGGTTGGTGCGCGTCCAATCGCCGTAGATGCGCTTGACGTGCGCAGCGCCATAGATGGCGACCTCGGCCATCAGGCCTTCGATGATGGCCGGCGATGCATTGTCGGCATCGATCAGGACAGCAAGTTTGGTGGTGGCCATGGGGGCTCCGGCAAGTAGCGAACTAGCCCCGATGATGCCACTTACTCGGCGTAGGCGCCGTAGCCGCGCAGCCGCTCATAGCGCTTTTTCAGCAGGTCGTCGATCGGCATGGCTTCCAGTTCGTCGAGCTGGTTCATCAGCACGGCCTTCAGGCGCGTGGCCATCGAGGATGGGTTGCGGTGGGCACCGCCGAGCGGTTCGCGGACGATCTTGTCGATCAGGCCGTTCTCCAGCAGGCGAGGAGCGGTAAGCCCCATGAATTCAGCTGCATCCTTGGCCTTGTCGGCGCTCTTGAACAGGATCGAGGCGCAGCCTTCAGGGGTGATCACCGAGTAGGTGGAATACTGCAGCATGATGGTGCGGTCGCCCACGCCGATGGCTAGTGCCCCACCGGAGCCGCCTTCGCCGGTGACGGTGCAGATGATCGGCACGCGAAGCTCGGACATTTCCATCAGGTTGTGGGCGATGGCCTCGGACTGGCCGCGTTCCTCGGCATTGATGCCAGGCCATGCACCGGCGGTATCGATAAAGGTAAGCAGCGGAAGACTGAACTGCTCGGCCATTTTCATCAGGCGCAGCGCCTTGCGATAACCCTCAGGGCGAGGCATGCCGAAGTTGCGCTTGACCTTGCTTTTGGTGTCACGGCCCTTCTGGTGGCCGATGATCATCACCGAACGGCCGTTGATCCGGCCCAGCCCGCCGACGATGGCGGCGTCGTCGGCGAACATGCGGTCGCCGGCCAGCTCATGGAACTCTTCGCACATGCCGTTGATGTAGTCCAGCGTGTACGGCCGCGCCGGATGGCGCGAGAGCTGGCTGATCTGCCATGGGGTGAGGTTGCGGAAGATTTCCGCCGTCTTGACCTTGAGCTTCTCGCGGAGCTTGCCCACTTCCTCATCGATGTTGAACGCCTGGCCGTGGCTGGCATGGCGAAGCTCTTCGATCTTCGCGTCCAGTTCGGCGATGGGTTGTTCGAAATCGAGGAAGTTGGGGTTCATGGTCTACGCGCAAAGGGCCAAACGAGAATTATACCGGTGCCGCCCGCCGCTGGGTGTGCGGTGCCGTATGGTCTTGCGGCGAAGGGCTTTTTCTTCCGACCGGGCCGGCCGTGGGCTATTCCTGCGGCCTGGCAAGGCGAAGTTCGGCACCCAGCACCCCGGGGATCACCCGCAGTGCCCGGAGAAGGTCCGGCAGGGCCTTGACCTTCCATTCCTCACCGAACTCCATGTCGGCCTGGGCCACCGTGTTCCGGTAGCCCAGCAGCATCAGCGGAGTACGGCCGCCCTTGTAGCCGGCCAGGACGTGGCGCAGCTGGGTGTTGAAGTCCGGGCCGATGCCGTTGACCTTCAACCGCAACAGGCGTGCGTAGTGCTCGCAGGCATCGGAAAGCGAATAGGCCCGACGCGCCCGAAGCTGATAGCCACCGGCGAAATCGTCGAAGCGCAGGCCGCCCTCGACGATGATCAGCTGGTCGCGCGTAAGCAAGGGCGCAGCCTCGGTGAATACCTCGCGGAAGAAGCTGCACTCGACCTGCCCGGTGCCGTCCTCGATCTTGACGAAGGCATCGCTGTCGCCGCGCTTGCGCATGCCCACCACCATGCCAGCCACCGTCCACGGCGTTTCCGGCGTGCGGCGGAACCGGTTGGCGTTCTCGTCGTCGTCCTGGCGCCGCGGGCGCGGCGGCTGGTAGCGCTGGGAGATCTCGCCGATCGGGCAGCTGGCGAGCTGCGCCAGGGTATCGGCCCAGGGATCGGTGGGGTGCCCGGAAAGGTAATGGCCCAGTGTCTCGCGTTCGCCGTGCAGCAGTTGTTCGAGCGGCCACTCGGGCACGGAGCCTGATAGCTGGATCGCAACCGGCTTGCCCACGCCCTGGCCGAAGATGTCCACCTGGCCGGCAGCGCGGTTCTTCGCATCCTGGTCGGCGGCCTTCATCGCCTCGGGGATGTGCATCATCATGGTGGCGCGGTTGACGCCAAGGCCGGTGAGTGCGCCTGCCTGCACCAGGGCTTCCATGGTGCGCTTGTTGAGCTTTGAGCTGCCCACGCGCTGGCAGAAATCGACCAGGGAAGTAAACGGACCGCCGGCTTCCCGCTCGGTCACGATGGCCTCGCATACACCCTGGCCCACGCCCTTGATCGCACCCAGGCCGTAGCGCACCACCTTCGGCTCCGTGGCATGGAACATCCAGCCGGAGCTGTTGACGTCCGGCGGCAGCACGGTGATGCCGATCGCGCGCGTCTCGTCCAGGAAGGTCACCACCTTGTCGGTGTTGTCCATGTCCGAGGAGATCGTCGCCGCCATGAACTCGGCGGGGTAGTGCGCTTTCAGCCAGGCCGTCTGGTACGACACCAGCGCATAGGCCGCGGCATGCGACTTGTTGAAGCCGTAGCCTGCGAATTTTTCCATCAGGTCGAAGATGGCATCGGCCTTGTCGCCGTTCAGGCCATCCTTCGCGGCGCCCTCGCGGAACTTGGCGCGCTCCTTGGCCATTTCCTCAAGCTTCTTCTTGCCCATGGCACGGCGGAGCAGGTCCGCGCCGCCGAGCGAGTAGCCGCCGACGATCTGCGCCATCTGCATCACCTGCTCCTGGTAGACCATGATGCCGTAGGTCTCTTTCAGGATCGGCTCGACGCGCGGGTCGGGGTATTCCACCGTTTCGCGGCCATGCTTTCGTGCGCAGAAGCTGGGGATCAGGTCCATCGGGCCGGGGCGGTACAACGCACCCAGCGCGATGATGTCTTCGAAGCGGTCGGCCTTGGCATCTTTGAGCAGGCGTTGCATGCCGGCGGATTCGAACTGGAAGATCGCCACCGTCTGCGCCTTCTTGAACACCTCATCGTAGGTGTGGGCGTCGTCCAGCGGCAGCGAGGCGATGTCAAGGAGCTCTTCGCCCGCGGCCGTACGGCGCACATTGATCGCCTTCACCGCCCAGTCGATGATGGTTAGCGTGCGCAGCCCGAGGAAGTCGAACTTCACCAGGCCCACGGCTTCCACGTCGTCCTTGTCGAACTGCGTGACCACGCCGCCGCCGCCGGGCTCGCAATAGAGCGGGGCGAAGTCGGTGAGCGCGGTGGGCGCGATGACCACGCCACCGGCGTGCTTGCCGGCGTTGCGCGTGAGGCTTTCCAGCTTCAGGGCCAGGTCGATCAGCGAGCGTGATTCGTCGTCCTGTTCGTAGAGGTCGCAGAAATCCTTGACGACGCGGTCGGGTTCCTTCTTCGACTTCTCCGATATGCCCAGCGCATCGCTCAAGGTGAGGTCGAGCGGGCGGTTGGGGATCAGCTTGGCAAGCTTGTCCACCTGGCCGTAGCCCATGCCCAGCACGCGACCGGAGTCGCGCAGCACCGCCTTGGCGGCCATCGAGCCGTAGGTGATGATCTGGCTGACATGATCGCGGCCATACTTGCGCGCGACGTAGTCGATCACCTCATCGCGGCGGTCCATGCAGAAGTCGATGTCGAAGTCGGGCATCGACACGCGTTCTGGGTTGAGGAACCGCTCGAACAGCAACGCGAACTGCAGGGGGTCCAGGTCGGTGATGTTCAGCGCCCATGCCACCAGCGAGCCCGCACCCGAACCGCGGCCCGGTCCCACGGGAATGCCGTTTTCCTTCGCCCAGCCGATGAAGTCCGAGACGATCAGGAAGTAGCCGGGAAAGCCCATGTTGACGATTACGTCCACTTCGCGCTCAAGGCGTGCGTGGTAGTCGTCCAGCGTTCGACCCGGTGCCATCGGGAGCGCGGCCAGGCGTTCGGCGAGGCCCTCGCGGGCGCGGACGCGGATATAGCTGGCCAGGTCGTGACCGTCCGGAACGGGGAAATCCGGCAGGTAGTACGTGCCGAATTTCAGTTCCAGGTTGCAGCGGCGGGCAAGCTCGACGGTGTTTTGAAGCGCCTCGGGGACGTCGGCGAAGAGCTCGGCCATTTCCCCGGGCGTTTTCAGGTACTGCTCGGCCGAGTAATCGCGCGGGCGCTTCGGGTCGGCCAGCACGCGGCCCTGGTTGATGCACACGCGTGCTTCGTGCGATTCGAAATCGTCCTGGTCGATGAAGCGCACGTCGTTGCTGGCGATGACGGGCAAGTCCATCGCACCGGCCGTGGCAAGGGCTGCGTTGTTCCACAGTTCCTCGTCATCGCGGCCGGTTCGCGTGAGCTCCAGGTATAGGCGGTCGGGGAAGAGGCGCGCGAGCGGCGTGAGCTTGAGCACCGCCGCTTCGACGCCGCCGGAAGGTGCTACCCGCGCCGCTTCGCTTTCGCGGCCGCAGATGGCGATCAGCCCAGCCATGGACGAGGAAGTCATCCAGCCGGCTTCGACGAAAGCCTTGCCACCGTGCTGGCCGTCCCGCCAGGCCTTGGAGATAAGGCGCGAAAGGTTCAGGTACCCGGCATGGTCCTGGCAAAGCAGGGTAAGGCGCCAGGGACGGGGATCGTCATGGCCCACCACCCAGATATCGGCGCCGGCGATCGGCTTGATGCCTGCAGCCTGGGCGGCCTTGTAGAACTTCACCAGCGCAAACAGGTTGCTTTCGTCGGTCAGTGCGACGGCCGGCATGCCGGCACGCACGCACGCAGCGATCAGCGCCTTGATGCGGATGGTCGAATCGACCAGCGAGTATTCGCTGTGCAGATGCAGGTGGGCGAAAGGCGTGGACATGGCGGTGATCAGACTTCCATCACCAGCTGCACGGTTTCCGGTGCAAGCAGGATACGCACCGGTTCGAAACTGCGGCGGTGTTCGTGGCATGGACCCAGACGCCCCAGTGCCTCGTAGTGTTCGGGCACGGCATAGCCTTTGTGCCGGGCGAAGCCGTAACCGGGATACTTAAGTTCCAGCAAGTGCATGTGGCGGTCACGGCTGACCTTGGCCAGGATCGAGGCTGCACTGATGGCAGGTTCCAAAGCATCGCCACCAATTACCGCGCGCGCCGGACAAGGCAACGTACGCGGCAGGTGGTTGCCGTCGACCAGCGCGAACTGAGGGACCACGGCCAGCTGCATCAGCGCGCGCGTCATGCCCAGCATGGTGGCCTGGAAGATGTTCACCCGGTCGATTTCCTCCCGCTCGACGAACACCACCGACCAAGCCACGGCGCGTTCGACGATGCGCCCATAGAGCACCTCGCGGCGATCTTCGGTGAGCTGCTTGGAATCATTCAGGCCGCGGATCGGACGGCTGGCATCCAGGATCACCGCTGCCACCACCACGGGACCTGCCAACGGACCGCGGCCGGCTTCGTCGACACCGGCAAAGATCGTCCCGGGATCGAGTTCGCGGCTGGCGTTCCTACGGCGTGGCATGGGGTGTGATGATCTCGGCGATGGCTTCGGCGGCGTGGTCGGCGGCGTCGCCTTCCAGGCTGCCGCGCAGTGCATTGTGCAGGTATTCGAAGGCAGCCACGATATTGCCGCGTCGCTCGGGGTCGCGCAGCAGGGCGAGCGTGGCTGCCGTGAGTTTTTCCGTGGTGAAATCGTCCTGCATCAGCTCAGGGACCAGGCGTTCGCGGCCCAGGCCGCACGCGCGCGCCAGGATGTTCGGCAGGGCGTAGACGTCGGTTTTCAGCATGTTCATCGCACGCGCGATGCGATAGCTGATCGGCGATACCTTGTAGCCCACCACCATCGGCCGCTTGGCCAGCATGGCTTCGAGCGTGGCCGTGCCCGAGGCCAGCAGTACGACATCGGCGGCCAGCATGCTGTCGTGGGCGTGGTTCTGCAGTACCAGCGGGGGTGTGCCCGGAAACGGAGCGCGGATGATCATCCCATCGATGATGGCCATGGCAGCGGTGTTGGCCGCGGGAATCACCACGCGCAGGGCAGGCATGGCCTCGGCGATCTTGCGCGCCGCGTCGAGGAAACTTGACCCCAGGCGCTCCAGTTCACTGCGGCGGCTGCCCGGCAGCACGGCCAGCACGGGGGCGTCCTGCGGCAGGCCCAGGCGGACACGGGCGGCGATGCGGTCGGCGACCAGTGGGAAACGGTCGGCCAGCGGATGGCCCACGAAGCGTGCGTCCACCTTGTGCCGGGCATAGATCGGCGGCTCCATCGGGAACAGGCACAGCACGCGGTCGGCGGCGCGGCCGATTTTCTCGGCGCGCTTCTCGCGCCAGGCCCACACCGACGGGCTGACATAGTGCACCGTGCGCAGCCCGGCGCGGCGGACACGCTCCTCCACCCCCAGGTTGAAATCCGGGGCGTCGATACCGACCACGACGTCGGGTTTGAGCGCGATGAGCCTTGCCACCAGCGCGCGGCGCAGCTTCAGAAGGCGCGGCAGGTGTTTGATCACTTCGGCAAAGCCGAACAGGGAGAGCTCGCGCATGTCGAACCAGGAATCGAGCCCCTGGGCCTGCATGCGCGTACCGCCAATGCCGACGAACCGGGCATCGGGATAGCGGCGGCGCAGGGCGGCGATCAGGTCGCCACCCAGCTGGTCGCCGGATTCCTCTCCCGCCAGGATGGCGATGACGGGCGAGCCCGTTGTGCGGGTGGGCGCCATGTCCTAACGCGCGAGCGAGCGCTCGCTGCGGTCAAGGAAGGCGAGCATTTCACGCACGTCTTCGCTTTCCCGCGCCTGGCTTTCCAGTTGCTCGCGGGCTTCGGCCAGCGGCAGGCCCGCCATGAACAGCGTGCGGTAGGCGCGCTTGATGGCCGAGATGCGCGTAGCGTCGAAGCCGCGGCGCTTCAGGCCCTCGCTGTTGATGCCGCGGGGACGGCCGCGGGCCTCGTTGGCCATCATCACGAAGGGTGGGACGTCTGAACCCACCAGGCAGCCCATGCCGATGAACGCATGCGCGCCCACCTTGCAGAACTGGTGCACACCTGAATATCCGGAAAGGATCGTCCAGTCGCCGATTTCTGCATGCCCGGCCAGCGCGGAGTAGTTGGAGAACACCACGTTGTTGCCCACGATGCAGTCGTGGGCGATGTGCACGTAGGCCAGCAGCCAGTTGTCGTTGCCAATGCGGGTGAGGCTGCCGCCCTCGCCGGTGCCACGGTTGATGGTGACGAATTCGCGGATGAGGTTGCGGTCGCCGATCTCAAGCTCGGTACGTTCGCCTGAGAATTTCTTGTCCTGCGGCGGGCCGCCGATGGACGCGAACTGCGAGACGCGGTTGTCGCGGCCCATGCGGGTGGGGCCTTCGATCACCACGTGCGGGCCGATGACGGTGCCCTCGCCGATGGATACGTCGGCGCCGACGATGGTGTAGGCACCGATGGTGACGCCCGCGTCGATGCGGGCGGTGGGGTCGATTTGCGCGGTCGGATGGATCATGGCTGGTGCCGGTTCCTTCGGTCAGTCTGCGCGACGCGCGCTCATCAGCTCGCAGCTGGCCACTTCCTCGCCATCGACCAGCGCGCGGGCCTCGAAGATGCCCATGCCGCGGATCATCCGCTTCAGGCGTACTTCCATGCGGAGTTGGTCGCCGGGTACCACCGGTGCGTTAAAGCGGGCCTTATCGACCTTCACCAGGTAGAAAAGCGGGTTTTCCAGGCAGCTGCCCGCCGCGGCGGTGAGCTGGATCAACAGGCCCGAGGCCTGCGCCAGTGCTTCGACGATCAGCACGCCGGGCATCACCGGATGGCCGGGGAAGTGACCCTGGAAGAACGGTTCGTTGCTGGTGACGTTCTTGATCGCAACGATGGTTTCGCCGGCTGTGAATTCTAGTACGCGGTCGACCAGCAGGAACGGATAGCGATGCGGCAGCAAGCGCTGGATGTGTTCGATGTCGACGGGTAGTGTCACGCCCGGGCCCTGCTCATTCATGTTTCTTATCCTTTTCCAGCGCCGCCACGCGGCGCGCGTACTCGTCCAGGTGCTTGAAGCGGGCCGCGTTGCGCCGCCATCGGCGGTTTTCCTGCAACGGAGTACCCGAAGAATATTCACCAGGCTCGGAAATCGAGCTGGTCACCAGGCTCTTGGCGGTAATGGTAACGCGGTCGGCAATCTCAAGGTGCCCCAGGATGCCGGCATTGCCGCCGACCATGCAGTAACGGCCGATTTTCGCGCTGCCGGCCACCGCCGCGCAGCCGGCCATGGCCGTGTGTGCTCCCACGTATACGTTGTGGGCAATCTGGATCTGGTTGTCCAGGCGGACATCTTCCTCAAGCACGGTGTCCTCCAGCGCACCGCGGTCGATGGTGGTGTTGGCGCCGATCTCGCAGTCGTCGCCGATGCGCACGCCACCGAGCTGCGGCAGCTTGATCCAGTGGTCGCGGTCGAAGGCCAGGCCAAACCCGTCCGAACCGATCACCGCTCCCGGGTGGACGATCACGCGCTTGCCCAGGGTCACGCTGGTGACCAGGGTGACGCGGGCCACCAGGCGGCTTTGCGCGCCGACGATGCAGCCGGCGCCCACCATGCAGTGAGGCCCCAGTACCGCACCCTCGTCGATCACGGCGTTGTCTTCGACCACGCAGCAGGGGCCGATGCTGGCGCTCATCGCCACGCGGGCGGAGGGTGACACCACGGCGCTGGGATGGATGCCCGGCGGGTAGGCGGGCAGGCCTTCGAACAGTGCGGCGATCTTGGCGTAGGCCACGTAGGGATCGCGGGCGATCAGGCTGGCACCCTGGCGCGCGTCGGCGTCATCGGCGCGCAGCACCACGATACCGGCCCGGCTTGCCGCCAGCTGGGATGTGTATTTCGTGTTGGAGAGGAAGGTGAGCTGGCTGGGGGTGGCCGCCGCCAGCGTGCCCACGCCGTCTACCCGCGTGTCGCCGTCGCCGCGGGCTTCCAGCTCGAACATCTGCGCAAGCTCGGCCAGCGCATAGGGCCTGGGTCCGCTCATGGTCCGTTCCCGCGTTCAGGAAAAAAGAAAGGGTGGCATGGGTTTCGCGCCCATGCCACCCCGCGATGGTAGTACGCCTGCGCGACAGCGCTGGTTTAGAACTGGCTGCCGAAGGTGAACTGGATGCGCTCTTCGTAGTGCTTGTCTTCGTCCTGGTCGCGGAACGGGATGGCAAAGTTGATGATCAACGGTCCGATCGGAGCCTGCCACTGCAGCGACAGACCGGTGGAGGCGCGAAGATCCTTGGCCTTGAAGGCGCCGAAGTTCGAATACACGTTGCCCACGTCCATGAACCAGGACACGCGTGCGGTGTTCACATCCTTCAGGAATGGCAGCGGCAGGAACACCTGCGCGGTACCAAGCACCTTGAACGCGCCACCGATCGGCTGGGCGTAGTTGTAGTAGCTGTCGGTGCACTGGCCCTTGGCATTGGGCGGGACGCTGATCTGCTTGGTCGGGTCGTTCGGGAACTTCGGATCCTGCATCACGCCGGAGCACAGCTTCGGGCCAAGCGTGTTGTCCTGGAAACCACGCACGTCGCGCACGCCGCCTGAGAAGAAGTTGTTCCAGAACGGGAAGGCGAGGTCTTTGTCCGAACCGTAGGTATTTCCGTAGCCAAGCTTGCCGTCCAGGTACAGCACGAAACCGCGGCCGACCGGCCAGTAATGACCCAGATCCGTGTTGATCGTGTAGTAGTTGACCGTGGAGCCGGGCAGGGCGATTTCGCTCGACACGCTCATCACGCCACCGCGCGTGGGCGCCCAGTAGCCGTTGCGGGTGTCGTGCGACCAGCCCAGGTTCGCCGTCCACGAGTGGATGGTCTGGTTGCCTACCTTGTTCTGGTAGTTGATCAGATCCTGCGGGGTGAAGCCCGGCGATGTGTTGATCTTGTTGCTGGAAATGCCCAGGCCCGCGGTGACGGAGTCGAAATCGGTCACCGGGATGTTCAGGTAGCTGGAGAACGCCGTGGTGCTGTAGGTGTAGTTGGCGAAGTCGGTATCGCCGTAGTCCAGCTTCGAGTACGTGGCGTTATAGCCCAGCGCGATGCCCGAATCGGTGAGGTACGGGTTCACGTACGAGGCATTCACGCGCTTGTAGTAGTCGGAGGTTTCAGCGCCGACGGAGAAGCGGTCGCCCGTGCCCAGGAAGTTGTTCTGCGACACCGAGGCGGACAGGATGATGCCTGAGTACTGCGAGTAACCCACACCGAACATCAGGCTGCCGGCGGACTGTTCTTCCACCTTTACCGTGACGTCTACCTGGTCATCGGTGCCCGGCACCAGTGCCTTGTCGATCTTCACCGTCTTGAAGTAACCCAGGCGGTCAAGGCGCGTCTTGGAGCGGTCGAGCGCGGCCTGGGAATACCAGGTGCCCTCGAGCTGACGCAGCTCGCGACGCATCACGTCGTCTTCGGTGCGGGTGTTGCCCTGGAAGATCACGCGGCGCACGTACACGCGCTTGCCGGGCTCGATGAAGAGCGTGAGGTCGACGGTGCGCTTGTCGCGGTCGAGCTTCGGGATCGGCGTGACCTTGGCGAAGGCGTAACCGAGGTTGGCCAGGATGCCCTTGATGGCATCGGAGCTCGCTTCGATGGCCTTGCGGTTGAAGGTCTCGCCCTTGTGGATGAAGACCAGCTTGCGCAGGATGTCCTCAGGCAGGATCAGCTCGCCAAGAAGCTTGACGTCCGACACGGTGTAGATCTCGCCTTCCTTCACCGAAGCGCTGATGTACATCTCGCGCTTGTCGGGGGCGATGGTGACCTGCGTGGAGTCGATACCGAAGTCGGCATAACCGCGGTCCATGTAGTAGGAGCCGAGTTTTTCCAGGTCGCCGGAGAGCTTCTCGCGGGAGTATTGGTCGTCTTTGGAATACCACGACAGCCAGTTCGAGGTGTTCTGTTCGAAGCCGCTGCGAATCTGCTTGTCGGTAAAGACCTTGTTGCCGACCACGTTGATCTCGCGGATCTTCGCCGCCTTGCCTTCGCGGATCTCGATGTCGATCGCCACGCGGTTGCGGTCAAGGCGTGTAACGTGCGGATCGACCGATACGTTGTACTTGCCGCGGTTGTAGTACTGGCGGATCAGCTCCTGCTGCACGCGGTCGAGCGACAGGCGGTCGAAGGTTTCACCTTCCGACAGGCCGATTTCCTTCAGGCCTTTGCGCAGGTCGTCTTCCTTGATGTCCTTGTTGCCGCGCAGGGTGAGCTTGGCGATGGCCGGGCGCTCGACGACCTTGATCACCATGATGCTGCCCTGGCGATCGACTTCTACGTCCGAGAAGAATTTGGTCTGGTAGAGGGCACGGATGGCGGCCTGGACGCGATCGTCGGTGAGGGTGTCCCCTTTCTCGATCGGCAGGTAGCTCAGCACCGTACCCTGGGCGATGCGGGTCAGGCCATCGATGCGGATATCGGAAACGACAAACGGTTCAAAGGCAAGGGCCTGCGCGGAGAGGGAGGCGAGCAAGATCAGGGCGGCGATACGCTTCATCGTCGATTCCGTAAGGTTAATCGTGGCGACCGGCGACGAAACCGGGCGCTTGATATTCGCGCGTGGCAGGCACAAGGCCGGCAACGCAAGAAGAGGAGGGTAAAGCCGCAAAACCGATGGCGCTGGCGCCGGGCCCCGAAGTCACGGTCACGAAACGAAGTGACGATGAATGTCGTTGAAGAAAGCCAGGCCCATCAGCGTGAACAGCAAGGCCAGGCCCACGTACTGGCCGGCAATCATCGTTCGTTCGCTGACCGGGCTGCCCTTGACCAACTCAATAAGGTAATACAGCAGGTGTCCGCCGTCCAAGACCGGGATCGGCAGCATGTTGAGGATGGCAAGGCTTAAGGACACCATCGCCAGGAAATTGAGGAACCAGGCGACACCGCGGCCTGCTGAATCATTCGCGGCCTCCGCGATGCCGACCACGCCTGAAAGGTTCTTGGTCGAGGCCTGGCCCGAGGCCATCTTGCCGATCAGGTTGAAGGTGGTCTTGGTGCTGGTCCAGGTGGCCTTCAGAGCCTGGCCCAGGGCTGGCACCGGCGCATAGCGCTCGGTGGCTTCCTCGCCGGCGCGGCCCATCACGCCGACGATCCAGCGGGTGGTGCCGTCCTCGGTGGAGCGGCGGGCGGTGACGGCGAGGGTGAGGTTCTGGTTGCCGCGGTGCACGCCCAGGTGCACGTTCGGGTTCTTTTCCGCCGCCTTGGGCAGCAGTTTCATGAAGTCGGTGAAATCGCCCACTGCCTGGCCATTGACCGAGGTGATCAGGTCACCGGCCTTCACGCCGGCCAGTGCGGCCGGGTCGCCCGGACGCAGGCTATCGACGATTGCCGGGCGGAAGGCGTCCAGCCCCAGGGCCTCGAAGCCTTTGCCGATGTCCTGGCTGTTGTCCAGGTTCTGCAGGGGCAGCACTACATTGCGCTCGCTGCCGTCCTGGCCACGAACGTGCACGGGCAGCGCCTCGTGGTTGAGCAGGCCATTGGAGAGGGCCTCCAGCGCCGTGCTCCAGGTGCTGACCTGGTTACCGTTGACCGAAACCAGCCGGTCGCCTTCACGAAGGCCCGCCTGTGCCGCCATGCCTGCGGGATCGGGGCTGACCAGCGGTGCCATGTCCGGGCGACCGATGATGAACATGGCCCACAAGGCAACGATGGTGAACAGCAGGTTGAATGCAGGACCCGCCACCACGATGGCAATGCGCTGCCAGACCGGCTTGGCGGTGAATTCGCGGCCCTGGTCAGCCGGGTCGACATCGCCCTCGCGGGCGTCGAGCATTTTTACGTAGCCACCCAGCGGGATGGCGGCAATCTGGTATTCGGTGCCATCGCGGCCGACGCGGCGCCAGATGGCCCGGCCGAAGCCGACGGAGAAGCGCAATACGCGCACGCCGCAACGGCGGGCGACCCAGTAATGGCCGAACTCGTGGAAGGTCACCAGCACGCCGAGCGTGACGGCCAACCAGAATATCGAACCGAAGAATGGACTCATGTATCAGGAAGCGCCGTAAGTGTCGGGCAATATTAGCAGTAAGCGCGGCTGAGCACCCGGCGCGCTGCAGCCCGCGCCGCCCCGTCCCGCGCCACGAGGGTCGGGATATCGACCACGGGTTCGGGCGGCAGTTCCGCAAGTACCGCCTCGACGATGTCGGCGATGCCCAGGAAGTGGAGGGTACCGCCCAGGAAGGCCGCCACGGCCACCTCGTTGGCGGCGTTCAGGATCGCCGTGGCGTCGCCGCCGGCGCGCAGGGCCGCGAAGGCGAGCGCCAGGCAGCGGAAGGTGTCGGTATCGGGGGCTTCGAAGTCCAGCCTGCCGGCTGCGGCGAGATCCAGTGGGGTGACGCCCGCCTCGATCCGTTCAGGATAGGCCAGCGCATGCGCCAGGGCCGTACGCATGTCGGGATTGCCCAGTTGGGCCAGCACCGAGCCATCGATGTATTCCACCATCGAGTGCACCAGGCTCTGGGGGTGCACCAGCACCTCGATGTCGTCAGGCGCGGCGGCGAAGAGATAATGCGCCTCGATCACCTCCAGGCCCTTGTTCATCAAGGTGGCGGAATCTACTGAGATCTTCGGTCCCATCGACCAGCGTGGATGGGCCACGGCCTGGGCCGGTGTGATGGCGGCCAGGTCCGCCCGGGTACGGCCGCGGAACGGGCCGCCGGAGGCTGTCAGGATGATCCGCCGCACACCTGCGGCAGCCAGCGCCGGGCGACCGCCAGGCAGGCACTGGAAGATCGCGTTGTGTTCCGAATCTATTGGCACCAGATCGCCGCCGCCCTCTCGCAGGGCCGCCAGCAGCAGGGGCCCTGCCAGGACGATGGATTCCTTGTTGGCCAGCAGCAGGCGCTTGCCGGCCCGGGCCGCGGCGAGGGTGGATTCCAGCCCCGCGGCGCCGACGATGGCGGCGACCACGGTGTCGCAAAGGTCGCCGGAGGCTGCGGCGGTGACCGCGTCCGGCCCGCCGGCCACGGCGCAGTTGACGCCGGCATGGCGGAGCTTGCGGGTCAGTTCGTTCTCGAGCGCTGCATCGGCGATCACGGCCAGCCGGGGCCGGAAACGCACGCAAAGGGCGACCAGCTCGTCCACTTTGCTGTGGGCGGCCAGCACGCTGGCAGTGAAGCGCTCCGGGTGCCGCGCGATGACATCCAGCGTGCTGGTACCGATGGAGCCGGTGGCACCCAGGACCGCAATGTTGCGCACGGTGTTCACAGGCCCAACAGCAGTTTGCCGGCGGCAAACACCGGCAGGGCGGCGAAAACACTGTCCATACGGTCGAGTAGCCCGCCGTGGCCCGGGAACAGGGTGCCTGAATCCTTCACCTGGGCATGGCGCTTGAGCAGGCTCTCGAAAAGATCGCCGACCACCGATGCGCCCACCACCAGTACACCCAGCACGGCCATGCCGCCCAGGCGCGCGTCGGTCACGCCCAGCATCCATCCGCCACCGACCGCGACCGCCGCACCGGCCACCAGGGCGCCGTACACGCCGGCCCAGGTCTTGCCCGGGCTTATGGTGGGGGCGAGTTTACGCTTGCCGAAGAAGCGGCCGCTGAAATAGGCGCCGGTATCGGCGACCCAGACGATGACCAGGGAGAGCAGCGTCCAGTAGTGTCCGTTCGGACCGCCGCCATGGATCGAGGCCAGCGCGACCCATGTGGTGACGACCACCAGCATCCCTACGGCAGCCTTCAACCAGGAATTCTCAGTGTTCGGGGCAGCGGCGAAGCTGAAATGTCGCAACCAGAAGCAACAGGCTACCCACCAGGCCACGCCCAGACCAAGGATGAAAGCCCACCCGCTGTTGCCGCGGATGACCCAGCACAGCACCATCAGTGCCGCAACCGCGCCCAGATAGACCACGCGCAGGGCTGTCGACCGGACACCGGCCAGCGCGCTCCATTCCCAGGCGCCGCCCAGGAACACCAGGGCCGCAACCGGGGCGAACCAGGGCGTGGGCACGACCAGGATGACCGCCAGGGCGATCGGCAGCAGGATCAGGGCGGTGACGACGCGCTGCTTAAGCATGGGTGTCCTTGGAGGTGCGTGTGACCTGCGCACCGGTACGGCCGAAGCGGCGTTCGCGTCCAGCGTAATCGGCCAGGGCGTCGGCAAGCACAGCCTGGTCGACGTCGGGCCAGAGGGTATCGGTAAAGTACAGTTCAGCGTAGGCCAGCTGCCACAACAGGAAGTTGCTGACGCGGTGTTCGCCGCCGGTACGGATGAAGAGGTCGAGCGGCGGCTGGCCGGCCAGGCACATGTGCTGGCCCAGCCATGCCTCGTCGATGGCTTCGGCTGCGATGTCGCCGCGGGCCATGGCCCGTGCGGCCGCCTGCGCGGCCTGGGCGATGTCCCAGCGACCACCGTAATTCACCGCTACGTTCATGTTCAGGGCCGTATTGCCCTGAGTATGGCGCATGGCCTTGAGCATGCCCTCGCGCAGGGCCGGTTCGAAGGCGTCGAGGTTGCCGACGAAGCGGATGCGCACGCCGTTCTGGTGCAGTTGTTCGACCTCGCGCTCGAGCGCGTGCACGAACAATTCCATCAGTGCACGCACTTCGGTGGGCGGTCGCTGCCAGTTTTCGCTGGAGAATGCGAACAGGGTGAGCGATTCAATGCCTGCCCGAAGGCAGAACTCCACGGCCTGGCGCACGGCTTTCTGGCCGGCGCGATGACCGAAGCTGCGTGGGCGCCGGCGTTGTTTCGCCCAACGGCCGTTCCCGTCCATGACGATGGCCAGGTGGCGCGGCACGCGCCCGATGGCGGATCCGGTCATGAGGAATTAAGCCGCCGGCGCGCTTCTCAGAGCGCCATCAGCTCTTCTTCCTTGGTCTTGCAGACCTGGTCCACTTCCTTCACGAAGCGGTCGGTGAGCTTCTGCACGTCGTCGTCGGCGCGATGCTCGTCGTCTTCGGTGATGAGCTTTTCCTTCAGCATTTCCTTGATCTGCTGCATGGCATCGCGACGCACATTGCGGATGGCGATCTTGGCGTTCTCGCCTTCCGCCGCCACGTGCTTGGCCAGCTCCTTGCGGCGCTCCTCGGTGAGCGGCGGCATGTTCAGGCGGATCACTACGCCTGCGGTATTGGGCGTGATGCCGATGTCCGACGCCATGATGGCTTTTTCAATCGGACCCACCAGGCTTTTGTCGAACGGCGTGATGATGATCGAGCGCGAATCGGCCAGGGACACCGTGGCCACCTGGTTCACCGGGGTGTCGGAGCCGTAATAGGACACCTTCAGACCATCGACCAGGGCTGTGCTGGCACGACCGGTGCGCAGGCGCAGCAGGTCGTGGCGAAGCGAGTCGATGCTCTTGCCCATGCGGGTCTGGGCGTCGGACTTGATGTCGTCGATCATGGGGCGATTCCGGCCAGCCAAGGTAGCCGGGGATTATAGCAAGCCGGGGGGCGCAGGGTGTCAGGAGGCGTCGACCAGGGTGCCGATGTGTTCACCGTGCATGAGCCGCATGAGGTTGCCGGGCACCGTCATGTCGTAGATGCGCATGGGCATCTTGTGGTCGCGGCACAGGGCGATGGCGGCGGTATCCATCACTTCCAGCCGGTGCTCGATCACCTGGTTGTAGCTCACGTGCTCGTAGCGGCGGGCGGTGGGGTCGCGCTTGGGATCGGCGGTGTAGATGCCGTCCACCTTGGTGGCCTTGAGCAGAAGGTCCGCGCCGATTTCGATGGCACGCAGGGCGGCGGCGGAATCGGTGGTGAAAAAGGGGTTGCCGGTGCCGGCGGCGAAGAGCACGATGCGGCCCTTTTCCAGATGGCGGATGGCGCGGCGACGGATGAAGTCTTCACAGACCTCGTTGATCTTGATCGCGCTCATGGTGCGTGCATCGCCGCCGGCTTTCTCGATGGCGTCCTGCATGGCCAGCGCGTTCATCACCGTGGCCAACATGCCCATGTGGTCGCCGGTGACGCGGTCCATGCCAGCCTTGGCCAGGCCTGCGCCACGGAAGATATTCCCGCCGCCGATCACCACGCCCACCTGTATGCCGGCCCGCTGCACTTCGATGATCTCGCGGGCCAGACTGCCGATGACCTTCGGGTCGATGCCATAGTCTTCGGCCCCCATCAGGGCTTCACCGGAGAGTTTGAGCAGGATGCGGCGGTGTTTCACTGGTTTGCTCATGGGGTCTCCGATTTGTGGGGCAAAACAGCCACATTGTAATCGAACCCCGGCTAGCCCGGGAGTCTTCAGAGTCCTTCGATGGCTGGGATGTGAAAGTATCAGCGAACACAAATTGTTATAAGTCGAGGCCGCCGTCGCCTACACGTATCCTAGGAAGATCCCGCTTTTCAGTGAACCTTGGCGCGACGAGACTTTAGGTTTGAGGGTGAACCCTCGTCATGGAAGACTTGAAAAATGTCCCAGGCAAGTAGAGCTTCATCGAGTGGTCGCGCCGTCTTGGGCCTTATGATTGCAGCATTGTCGCTTGGTCTCAGCCCGGACGCCGTCCGGGCAAGCGGTGCCCTTGAATGGGGGCAATGTTCTCCTGACCTTGTCGATAAGTACCCGGAGTTGGGTGATCGGCTGCAATGCGCTGCGCTTCGGGTACCGCGAGATCATCACGATCCGGGTAAGGGAAAAGTGGCGCTACCCATGCTTCGGGTGCTGGCCGGGAAGCCGGATCAACGCATAGGTTCGCTGTTCGTTAACCCGGGAGGCCCGGGTGGCAGTGCGACGGGCTTTGCGGCAAGTATGGGGGCCCTCTTCAGCATGGCCGACCCGGCGCATCCCATCGCTCGCTTTCAGCGGGACATCGTCGACCGCTACGACATCATGGCGATCGAACCTCGTGGGTTGGCTGGCCAATGGCTCTTCAAGTGTCGTAGCAACATCGCTCGAAAAGCGACGGAATCGTTCGACGTCGATCCGGGTGAGGCCAACCTCGCCAATATTGAATTCAATGCGCGACTTGAGTCCTCTGCCTGCCAGAACCAGCCACATGCGGCGCTGATCAATACCGACCAGGCGCTACGGGATATGGATCTGGCGCGGGCGGCGGTGGGGGACGCTCGGCTGAACTACTTCGGAGTTTCCTATGGGACATGGCTTGGCGCCTGGTATGCGGCCACGTTTCCTGAGCACACTGGAAGGATGTTGCTGGACAGCAATATGAATTGGACGGGTAGTTTCGACGAAGCGCTACTGGATCAGCCGGAAGCATTTCAGCGTGCTTTTGAGGAAACCCTGATTCCGTTCATGGCGTCTCATCCCGAACGTTTCCACCTGGGTTCGGATCCGGTAAAGATCATTCAGGACTACCGCCAGGTACGACCTCAGTTGAGGAGCAAGAACAGATTTTGGGCGCTTTCCGCCGATAACAAACAACTGGAATTCAGTGCACGTGTCGTTGCCGGTGTTTTGCTCGTCGAGCGAATCCTGGCCGCACATCCTGACATCGACCTGGATGCTACGTTGATGCATGTAGATCGATATTTCGATGAGCTTGGAGAGACCGATGCCAATGCTGGCATTTACGCCAAGAACGCAGCGAGGTGGCATTTTTCTGACAATCCTCCACGGCCGGAGCAGCCTTTTGAGCTTGAGGAAGAGGAATCTGTCTACAGGGCAGTAGTTTGCAACGATACATCTAGCCAAAATGATCCGGATTTCTGGCGCAGCCAGATGTTCGCCGGAAGTGCGCAATATTCGTTGCGAGGCGGCCATGGTCTACAGCAGCCGTGTCACGATTGGGCATTACCGGTTGTTGAACCACGGGATTTTGGTGCCATAGCCCAAACTGAGGGCTTGTTGATGCTGCAGGCCAGCCATGATCCGATCACATCATCATCCGGGGCCATGAAAGCATTTGACTTCACGCAGAATGCCAGAATGATCCAGGTCGAGAACAATCTTACTCATGGACTTTTTCCGCAGCTGACTCAATGCGTCGATGCGAAGGTCGCGGACTTCCTGTTGGAGGGCACGTTTCCTGGGCGGATGACTCATTGTGAAACACCGCAGCCCGGCGAGATGAGTGTCGCTGAAAGATCCGCGCAGCCTTATGCAGATGCGGATCGTGCTGATCTGCTACGTCAACGGATGCGGGAATTGAGTACTTCGAAGGGTCTGCTCTAGCTCCGTTGAGGAGATGATCCAGGAAGGCGTCACAAAAAAGGCCGCGACATGCGCGGCCTTTTTCTATCCAGCATGGCGTGCGTTTAACCCTGCATCGCCTTGGCTACTTCAGCCAGGTAGTCTTCCTGGACTTTCTCGATGCCTTCGCCGACACCCAGGCGTACCACGGAGACGACGTCGGCGCCTTCCTTCTTCAGCGCCTCGCCCACGGTGATGTTGGTATCGAGCACGTACGGCTGGCCGACCAGGGTGACGTCGGAAATGATCTTGTTGATCTTGCCCGAGATGATCTTCTCGAGGATTTCGGCGGGCTTCGCCTTGTCCTTGTCGGTCATCTGGCTGAGGGCGATTTCCTTTTCCTTGGCCACGAACTCGGCCGGGACGTCCTCGGGCTTGATGTGCGCCGGGTTCATCGCCGCCACGTGCATGGCGATGCCCTTGGCGAGCTCTTCCGAGCCGCCCTTCAGCGCCACGATCACGCCGATGCGGCCGCCGTGCGAATACGTGGCCAGCGGGCCGTCAGCCTTGACCTGCACCATGCGGCGCAGCTCGATCTTCTCGCCGATGGTGGCGATCTGCGACTTCACGGAATCTTCCACCGTGCCGCCGGCGGGAGAGGCCGCGCCATTGAGGGCAGCGATGTCGGTTGCGCCGGACTTCAGCGCAATGTCCGCGATCTCGTTGGTGAAGGCGACAAAGTTGGGGGCCTTGGCGACGAAGTCGGTCTCGCTGTTGACTTCGACCAGCACGGCCGTGCCATTGCCCTGCGCGGCCACTACGCGGCCATCGGCGGCGACGCGGTCGGCCTTCTTGTCGGCCTTGGCCAGGCCGTTCTTGCGCAGCCACTCGATAGAGACTTCGAGGTCGCCGTTGTTCTCGACGAGTGCCTTCTTGCACTCCATCATGCCGGCGCCGGAACGCTCGCGCAGTTCCTTCACCATCTGTGCGGAAATCTGGGTCACGGAAAAATCCTCTTGGGAGATGCTTTCGCTGCGCGGAGCGGCTGGTTAATGCCGCCCCGCGCGCGGGTGGTGCTTATCTATCAGGCGCTGGCGCCGTCGCGCGAACCACGGCCGCCGTCACGCGGCGCACCCTTGCGGGCCGGGCCACGGTCGTTGCGGTCACGGTCGTTGCGGCGAGGAGCAGGCTTGCGGTCTTCCTTGGCTACCGGATTGCCTTCCTCGTCGAGCTCGACGAAGTCGTTGGCATCGCCGGCACCGGCGTTGGGCGCAGCGG
Source organism: Pinirhizobacter sp. (assembly GCF_036499745.1). Classification (NCBI taxonomy): domain Bacteria; kingdom Pseudomonadati; phylum Pseudomonadota; class Gammaproteobacteria; order Lysobacterales; family Rhodanobacteraceae; genus Pinirhizobacter; species Pinirhizobacter sp. Next base: position 81,523 of record NZ_DASYDG010000008.1, on the reverse strand, counting down.
CCTTGCCTTCCAGGATGGCGTCGGCGGCGGCGCGGGCGTACAGCTGGATGGCGCGGATGGCGTCGTCGTTACCCGGGATGGCGTAGTCGACCAGGCCCGGATCGTAGTTGGTGTCGACCACGGCGATCACCGGGATACCAAGCTTCTTCGCTTCCTGCACGGCGATGTCTTCGTGGCCGATGTCGATCACGAACAGGGCGTCCGGGAGGCGGTTCATGTCCTTGATGCCGCCCAGCGAGTTCTGCAGCTTGTCGCGCTCGCGGCGGCGGGCCAGCACTTCGTGCTTGACCAGCTTCTCGAACGAACCGTCGGTTTCGGCCGCTTCCAGTTCCTTCAGGCGGGCCACTGACTGCTTGACCGTGCGGAAGTTGGTGAGCATGCCGCCGAGCCAGCGGGCGGTGACGAAGGGCTGGCCGGCGCGGGCGGCCTCTTCGGCCAGCGTCTCGCGCGCCGAGCGCTTGGTGCCGACGAAGAGGATGGTGCCGCGCTTCTGGGCCAGGCCCGAAAGATAGTTCATCGCATCGGTGAAGAGCGGGAGGGTCTTCTCGAGGTTGATGATGTGGATCTTGCCGCGGGCGCCGAAGATATACGGGGCCATCTTCGGGTTCCAGTAACGGGTCTGGTGGCCGAAGTGGACGCCGGCTTCGAGCATCTGGCGCATGGTGACCTGGGGCATTTCGTTATTCCTTTGAAGCTCGATCCCTAAGGGATCGAAGGGGGTTGGGACCTCCACGTGCCCCCGGTTTCGACCGCGGTACCCCCTGGCGGGAGGCCCGCGGCACCCCGAAAACGGTGCCGGCACGTGTGTGGCGTTGGTTTGCGGCTTGCGCCGCCGATGGCTTACGCCACGGACCATTGGAGCGTCCGGGCGGTTACAATCGTGTTTCGCCATGCGCCCGCGGGCCCGTTTCACGGGTGTAGTGCGACGCGCATAACTCGCTAATTATAGCTGGACGGCGTTATCCGCGGCAAGTTGCTGGAAATGCCGGCCGGTAGGCCACATTTGGGTTCATTATGGCAGTCATCCCCAAAACCCCCGAAGAAATCCAGGCCATGCGTGTGGCTGGAGCCCTTGCCGCTGATGTCCTGGCCATGCTCAAGGAGCACGTCAAGCCCGGCGTGACCACCGAGCACCTGGACCGCCTGGCCCACGATTACATCGTGGACGTCCAGAAGGCGGTTCCCGCCAATGTCGGCTACCGCGGCTTTCCCAAGACCGTCTGCACCTCGGTCAACCATGTGATCTGCCACGGTATTCCCACCGAGTCGAAGGTCCTGAAGGACGGCGATATCGTCAATATCGACGTCACCGTGATCAAGGACGGCTGGCATGGCGATACCAGCCGGATGTATTTCGTCGGCACCCCCGGGGTACTGGCCAAGCGGCTGGTGGACACCACCTACGAGGCCATGATGCTCGGTATCGGCGCGGTCAAACCCGGCGCCACCCTGGGCGATGTCGGCGCGGCCATCCAGAAGCACGCCGAGGCCGCGGGTTATTCGGTGGTCCGCGAGTACTGTGGCCACGGCATCGGCAAGGTCTACCACGACGAGCCGCAGGTGCTGCATTACGGCCGCAGCGGCACGGGCCTGGAGCTGAAACCGGGCATGACCTTCACCGTCGAGCCGATGATCAACGCCGGCAGGCCGCAGACCAAGCAGCTGCCTGATGGCTGGACAGTGGTTACCAAGGACCACTCGCTCTCGGCCCAGTGGGAGCACACGGTGGCCGTGACCGAATCAGGCTTTGAAATCCTCACCCCCTGGCCGGACGCCGCCTAACGTAACCCCGCCGTTTGAAAGGGCAGGGCAACCTAAGCTCCACGCTGACGAGGCCCCATGACTGCACCTGCGCTGCCGCCCTTGCCCCGCCTGCCGGCCGTGGTGCCGCGTTCGGGCGTGTCGCCGGAAGCGCGCAAGGCCCTGAGGCAGCTGCTCGGGGACACCGAACGGGCCATCGCCACCGCCTTCGATGAGGGCGGTGACGCCACGGCGCTGTCCCGCCGCCGCAGCGAGGCCATCGACAAGGTCGTGGTGCATGCGTGGAAGGCCTGCCTGGGCGACCTTGCGGCCGCCGCCCTGTTCGCCGTGGGCGGTTACGGCCGCGGCCTGCTGTTTCCCCGGTCGGACGTCGACTTGCTGGCCATCGTCGGGGAAACCTCGCCGCCGCTGTACCGTGCGCTGGAGAATTTCTTCGCGTGCCTGTGGGACATCGGTATCAAGCCCGGCCATGCCGTGCGTGAGATCGACGAATGCCGCGCGCTGGCGATGCGCGACGCCACCGTCTTCACCAGCCTGATCGACGCCCGCCGCCTGGTGGGCCAGCCCATCCTGGAAACCAGCTTACGCGGCATCCTTGAAGATCCCGCCGTGTGGCCCCCGCGGGAATACCTGGCGGTGCGCCTGCGTGAGCGCGATGCCCGCCACGCACGCTTCGACGATACCGCGCACAACCTCGAACCCAACCTCAAGGATGGCCCCGGGGGCCTGCGCTCGCTCGACGCCATGCGCTGGCTGGGCCGGCGCCTGGCCAACGCGCCGGACTTCGACACCATGGTTCACGAGGGCCTGCTCGACCAGGTCGAATGCGATGCGCTGCTGCGCGCGGAGCAAACCCTCCGCCGCTATCGCTTCGCCCTGCACCTGGAAGCTGGCCGTGCCGAAGAGCGCCTGCTTTTCGATTACCAGCGGGCGATCGCCGCGCGCCTGGGCTTCGAGGACGAACACGAGAAAAACCTCGGCGTCGAACAATTCATGCAGGGCTACTACCGCGCCGCCAGCACGATCGAACGTGCCGGGGTGCAGGTGATCGAGCGGTTCGAGGAAATGCTCGAGCCAGCCGCCGAGCCGCGCGCGGTCGGGCAGGACTACGTGCGCTTTGATAACCGCCTCGCCTTGCGCGATGCAGAGCTCTTCGTCAACCACCCCGCGGCCCTGGTCGACATCTTCATCACGCGGCTGGACGAGCCGGGCATCACTGGCTTCACCGCCCAGGCCATGCGGCGAATCCAGCATGCCGTCTCGTTGCACGATGGCAAGCTGGCCGACGACCCCGCAGTGCTTTCCAGTTTCCTTAAGCTGCTGCGGCGCGGCGCGCCGGCCGTGGAAGCGTTATGGCGGATGAACCGGTATGGCCTGCTTGCCGCCATCATCCCGGCCTTCGGCAAGATCGTCGGCCGCATGCAGTACGACCTCTTCCACATGTTCACCGTGGACGAACACACCTTGCGCGTGCTTCGCAACGTCGCTCGTTTCGCCGATCCAGGCTCACGTGGCGAATTTCCCGTTGCAGTGGAGATCTGGCCGACGCTCGACAAGCCGGAGCTGTTGTTGCTGGCTGCCCTGTTCCACGACATCGCCAAAGGCCGCGGCGGCGATCATTCGGTGCTGGGCGAAGAAGAAGCCCATGCCTTCGGCAAGCGGCTGGGCCTGCCGGCCGAAGACATCGCGCTGGTGGGCTGGCTGGTCCGCTGGCACCTGTTGATGAGCACCACGGCGCAGCGCCAGGACATCACCGACGCTGACGTGGTGCAGCGGTTTGCTGGCCTCGTGGGCGACTGGGAACACCTGGACAACCTGTACCTGCTGACCATCGCCGACATCATCGGCACCAGTCCGAAGCTATGGAACGCGTGGAAGGACCGCCTGATGGCCGACCTCTACACTTCCACGCGTTACGCACTGCGCAGCGACCAGGCCATGGGCCAGCTTGCCGATGCGCGCGCGCGCGATTGCCGCGAACGCGCAATGGCGATGCTGGTGTCGCCTGACGTGGGCGCAGCCGCGGTGGAGCGGATATGGTCCGATTTTCTCGAGCTCTCCTTCCTGCGCCACCGGCCCGAGCAGATCGCCTGGCAGACGGCTGCGATCATGCGCGCAGGCAAGGTACGGCCGGTGGTGGAAGTCCACCCGTTTTCCGTCCGCGGCAGCACGGAGCTTTTCCTTTACACGCCCGATCGCGATGGACTTTTTGCCACGGTCACGGCGGTGCTGGACCGCCTGCGTTTTTCCGTGGTCGAGGCGCGGATCCTTTCCTCGCCAACGGGCATGGCGCTGGATACCTTCCTTTTGCTTGAATCCGATTCCCAGGCGCCGGCCAGCCTGCAGCGCGCCGAAGAATTACGCACGCGGATGTGCAAGGCGCTCAGCGACACCCGTGTTGCACAACTTGCCAAGCGTGGACTATCACGCCACCTTCGGCATTTCCAGATGGCGCCGCGCGTGGAATTCACCGATATGGGGGAGCGCACGCAGCTGGCATTGGTATGCACTGATCGCCCGGGATTGCTTGCCGCAGTGGCACAGGCCTTGGCCGAAGCGAAGGTTCGCGTGCATGATGCGCGGATCGCCACCTTCGGCGAGCGCGTCGAAGACTTTTTCCAATTGACCGACCGTCACGACAAACCGCTGTCCGCCAACCGCCGGGAAATCCTGCGCCAGGCGCTGCTGCGGCACGTCGGACATACACCGAGGACCGAAGTACCCCATGCAGATGCAAACGCTTGAGACCCTGATCGACGACGCCTTCGAACGCCGCAACGACCTGGCCCAGACGGAAATCGATACGCACCTGCGCCCGGCGGTGGAACAGGTACTTGACCTGCTCGAATCCGGTGAACACCGCGTGGCCGAACCCGATGGGCAAGGCGGCTGGAAGGTCAACGCGTGGATCAAGAAAGCGGTGCTGCTGTACTTCCGCATCAACGGCAACCGGGTGATGGACGGCGGTGTGGCCGCGGCGTTCGACAAGGTGCCGGTGCGCTTCGGCGGTGCGGACGACACCACCTTCGGCCAGGTGGGTGCACGGGTGGTGCCTGGTGCCATCGTGCGGCGTGGCGCGCACATCGCGCGGGACGCGGTGCTGATGCCCAGCTATACCAATATCGGCGCGTACGTGGGCGCCGGCAGCATGATCGATACCTGGGCCACGGTGGGTTCATGCGCGCAGATCGGCAGGGGCGTGCATCTTTCCGGCGGCGTGGGTATTGGCGGCGTGCTTGAACCGCTGCAGGCCAATCCCACCATCATCGAAGACAACTGCTTCATCGGCGCTCGCTCGGAAGTGGTGGAAGGCGTGGTGGTGGAGAAGGGCAGCGTGATCGGCATGGGCGTGTTCCTGGGCCAGTCCACCCGCATCTACAACCGCGCCACGGGCGAGGTCAGCTATGGCCGTGTGCCCGCGGGCAGCGTGGTGGTGGCGGGTTCCCTGCCAGCCAAAGACGGCAGCCACAGCCTGTACGCCGCGGTGATCGTCAAGCAGGTGGATGAGAAAACGCGGAGCAAGACCGGCATCAACGAACTGCTGCGCGCGGGCGACGCCTGATGGCAACGGTCACGCTCTACGGCCTGCCCAACTGCGACACCTGCAAGAAGGCACGCAACTGGCTCGGTCGCTTCGAGGTGGACCATGCGTTCGTGGACTATCGCGCGCAGCCGGTGCCGGCGGCCACGCTCAAGGCCTGGGCTGCCGAGCTCGGCGGCTGGGAGAAGCTGGTGAACAAGTCCAGCACCACCTGGCGCAATCTTCTGCCTCAGCGTAAAGATCCGCGCAGCGATCCTGAGTGGACATTACTGCTGAAAGAATACCCCGCGCTGATCCGGCGCCCGGTGGTTGTGCGTGAAGGTGAGCCGGTGAGCGTGGGTTTCACCGACAACGGTTTCAAGGGACTTTTTGCCGAGGGCTAGGCTCCAGGCTCGAAGCTGGTGGGTGGCGAATGGTTCGGCATGTGGATGTCGTCGCAATGGAATGGCATTTCGAGCGCGTTTCGTTTCCTGATATGCCTGGGAGGCATGCTGGCCTTCCTTGGCATAGGCGAAGACGACAGCTTGCATCGCTGACACCAGCCGGTAGGCTGTGACGATTGCCCCGCGAACGATGCTTGCCATGTCCGATGTCCTCGATCTAGCCTGCGAATTGATCCGCCGCCCGTCCGTGACACCCAGCGACAAAGGCTGCCAGGCACTCATTTCGGCACGGCTCGCCGCGGCAGGTTTTACCTGCAGACACATGCGTTTCGGTGAGGTCGACAACCTGTGGGCCACGCACGGCGCGGGTGGGCCGGTGCTCGCATTCCTGGGCCATACCGACGTGGTCCCCACGGGTCCCGAAGGCAGCTGGACCAGTCCGCCATTCGAACCTGCGTTACGTGGGGGAAGGCTTTTCGGTCGCGGTGCGGCGGACATGAAGGGCTCGGTCGCGGCGATGGTGGTGGCGCTGGAAGATTTCGTCCGTGCGCATCCGGACCATCCCGGCACGGTGGCGCTCCTCATCACCAGCGACGAGGAAGGCGTGGCCACCGACGGTGTCAAGCGCGTGGTGGAGACTTTCCTGGCCGAAGGCGTGCGCATCGACCATTGCGTGGTGGGCGAGCCGTCGGCGAAGACCACGCTTGGCGACCTCATACGCGTTGGCCGACGCGGATCACTGTCAGGGACGCTGCACGTACGTGGGATGCAGGGCCATGTGGCCTATCCGGACAAGGCCCTGAATCCGATCCATGCCTTCGCACCGGCCCTGACTGAACTTGCGGCCCAATGCTGGGACGAAGGCAACGAAGATTTCCCACCCACCTCGTTCCAGGTATCGAACATCAACTCAGGCACCGGCGCCAACAATGTGATCCCGGGTGAGCTGGTGGCGCTGGTGAATTTCCGCTATGGCACGGTGAGCGCGGCGGCCGACCTGCAGGCTCGGGTCCAAGCCATCCTGGCTCGTCATGGTGTCGATGCATCCATCGAGTGGTCCACTTCAGGTGCACCGTTCCTGACACCCGTGGGCGGCCGCCTGCGCGAAGTGGTCGTGGATGCCTGCCGCGCCTTGCGCGGCGAAGAGCCCGAGCAGAGCACCGGTGGCGGCACGTCCGATGGACGCTTCATTGCGCCAATGGGTGCGGAGGTAGTGGAAGTAGGCCCAGTGAACGCGACGATCCACAAAGTCGACGAATGCGTATCCGTGGCCGACCTCGAACGCCTGCCCAGCCTGTACAGCGACATCATGCTGCGGATGTTCGCTTAGGGTATGAGCTCAAGCGTATACACCGCTGGCCCCGGCAGCAGCGGCGTAGCGCGCCCTACGACCCAATCATGGTGCCCGCTGCCATGGAACGGCGAGAGTGGATGGTCCGATTGTCCGCCGGGCATCTGCAGGTAACTGATGTCCTCGTGGCCGGGCATGATGCCGAACCGCTCCGAGGCGCCGAAGGCTGGCGCCTGCACGCGTGGCATGTCGCGGTCGCCGGGCAGCGGTTCGCGCGGCATGTCGATGAACCTAGCCACGAACGCCGGCAGCGCGCGCGAAAGCGGATGCACGATGGCCGCCGTATTGGCTTCTCCCCAGGTGCGCGCGGCAAGCCCGCCGGGCTGGCTGCCGAGGTCGTCGACCACTTTTTGCGCGGCAGCCCGGAGCAAGTCGTTCCAGTCGGCGTAGCGTGGGTCGAGCAGGTTCGGCGGCTGTTGCTGCACCATCGCCCACACCGCGCCTTCGGTTTGGATGTCGTGAGGCCACGCAAAGCCCGGGAATCGCGCGGCTACCCGTTCGACGAAGGGTGCAAGCACGGCGGCGCGCACGTTTTCGCGGAAGGCGCGCACCAGGCGGTAGTCGACGTTACCGGTGTCTGCCCGTGCGCTCCATCGTTCAGTGAGTACGCGCAACTGCGACAGGCCCTCGTCGTTGCTGCGCGCAAGCGTTGCCTGCAACAGCTGTTGCCAGCGGGTCAGGAATACAGCGCGGTCGTCGAGTTGGATCGAGAGCATGTCGCCCGGCGCGAAGCTGGCGCGTGCATCCAGGTCGTCGGCGATCTGCTGTGCGCGGGCGCCGACATCATGACCGCCATTGCCCAGCACGGCGAGGTCGTGGCCCGCGACCACGCGATTGTTGGCCGTCCACAGGCGGTCGCGGCCGGTGATGCGGGGATAGTCGGCAGGTGCAAGGAAACCTGTCCAGCCGGTGCCCGGCACCGACCAGTCCGATGGCAGCAAGGCGTTATAGTCCGAGCGCACGGGGATGCTGTTGCCGACGATGGTCCATGCCACGCGGCCCTGGGTATCGCCAACCAGGACGTTCTGCGGCGGGATACCGGCGAGTGGGGCGACGGTGAGCGCGGCGTCGACGTTCGGGGCCTGCTCCAGCTTCATCAACGCCATGTTGTAGGCGCGGGGCAACTGGCCGATCCACGACAATGCCAGCGGAGCGCCGTCGGTGTCCCGTGCGAGAATCGGCCCGAAGCGGGTCTGGGCGACGTCCAGGTGGCGGTCAGCCGCCCCGTGCACATGGATCACTTCGTCATGATGGGTGACAGGCTCGGTGGGTACGCGTACCCAGTCGGCCCAGTCGCCGTAGCTGTTGGTGAAGGCCCAGGCCACCTGACCATTGGAGCCGGCCACCAGCGCCGGCGTGCCGGGCAGGGTGACACCGTTGAGATCGCGGATGCCGCCAGGGGCGGTGGAGTCGGGGTAGCGCAGCCGCGCACGGAACCAGATGTCGGGCGTACGCAGGCCCAGGTGCATGTCACCAGCGACGATGGCAGCCCCGGTGCCGGTGAGCTTGCCCGACACTGCGAAACTGTTGCTTCCTGGCTTGCCCGCTTCCGGCGGCACGCTGCTTGCCGACACAGGCGTTGCTTTCATGTCGGCGTGTCGGAAGTCCATATCCGTACTTTCGGGAATATAGGGTGGCGGCGAGGCCACGCCCTGCAGCGGCGATTCCCAGCGGCCGTCAGGCGCGGTGAGAAAATGGACCACCACGCGCGGAAAGGTGGCGTGTAACTGTGCCAGTGCCAGTTCGCGTTTGTTCTCGCCGTTGGCGTTGAGGTCCAGGTACATCGCCGCCGTGCTCAGCAGGCTGTCCTCGCTGCGCCACGGCACCGGTTTCTGGCGCAGTAGCAGGTATTCGAAGGGCGGCACGCGCAGCGCCGCGAGCCCGGCATTCACGCCATCGCGGTAGGCATCGAGTATCGAGCGTTGGTCGTCGGGAAGCTGGGCAAGCGCTGCTTCGGCGACGCTGCGCAAGCGATGCCGACGGACGTCGAGGTCGCGGTCGATGGCACCGGTACCGACGAGCTCGGATAACTCACCCGCTGCCGCCCGTCGTTGCAGGTCCATCTGGAAATAGCGCTCCTGCCCGTGGACGAAGCCCAGCGCATAGGCCACGTCGCGGCGATTGGCGCCTTCCACCGTCACCGTGCCCAGGGCGTCGCGGGTGATGGTGGTGCGCGCACCAAGGCCCGCGACATGGCGATGGCCGTCGAGCTGCGGCAGGCTGCCGGACAACTGCCACCAGCCATAGCCGGCCACGCCTGCCCCCAGTAGCAATACCAGCACCAGCAGGCCGCCGACGATCTTCGGCCAGCGCCGTCGGCGGGAGGCGGTCGGCGCGGTCAGGGCGACGCGGCGGTTCATGGCGCCTTGTCGAACACCGCGAAAATGCCGGCGTAGGGTTTAAGCATGAAGGGCGGTGCACCCACGTAGCCCTGGCCGTCGACATAGGCCTGCGAGATGGTGCCATCGAGGAACAAGGCGTCACGGCATTGCAGCCGGTCGCGGAACAGCCGGGCGAAGACGTGGAAATTCACCGGCGACTCCGATACGGCGAATACCACTTCATCGCCAGACACCGCACATACGCCGCTGCGCCATTTCATGCTTTCCGAAGCATCGGTGAAGGCTGGATTCACCGACCCGTCGATCAGCAGCATCGGCCCTGATTGCGTCGCCAGGCGAGGAGTGGGCAGGGCCGCCGCCTTCCATGCCTGGCTGGTCATCACATGGGCCTTGCCCTGGGCATCGACAGCGAAGACACCGTTGGGCAGCAGGGAAAAATTCCCGGATGCCGGGTTGCCGCGGGCCAGGTTCAGCGGCACGCGCTGACGACCGTCCTCGACGTACAGGCCCAGCGGGGCGAAATTGCGGTCGTAGATGCCCGCGTTGGTGGCAAAGGCCAGGCGCCGGCCCTGGACCTGCCCCCAGGCCCTGAGTGCTTCGACGTCACCGAAAGGCTTGCCTGAGCTGTCCTTCCAGTGCAGCTCAAGCAGGTCGCGGCGAAGGTCCACGCGGACGATGCGGAACCCGAGGTCCTCGAACACCATGCGCTGGCTTTGCACTGCATGGGCGGCGGGGACAGCGGTGAGCAGCACAAGCAGGCCTGCGGCGAGGCGGCGGGGCAGGCGTCGCGTCGACGCGGGTAATTTCGGGAACGTCATGAGCCTACTGTGGCGGGGTGGCCAGGCGGCTGGCAAGGGGGCGTTGTAAACTCGCGGTTTTCCCGCGTTCGACCAGACGATGCCCTATACCCCGATCGCCGCTACTTTGGGCTATGTACTCTCCACCGATGGCAAGCGCGTGCTGCTGGTACATCGCAATGCCCGGCCGGACGACCAGCACCTTGGCAAGTACAACGGCCTGGGCGGCAAGATGGAGCTGAACGAAGACATTGCCGAGTGCATGCGCCGCGAGATCGCCGAAGAAGCGGGCATCGAATGCACCTCGATGCAGTTGCGCGGCACCATCAACTGGCCGGGCTTTGGCAAGCAGGGCGAGGACTGGCTCGGCTTCATCTTCCTGATCGACGGTTTCACCGGACAGGCCTGGAGCGAAAACGAAGAGGGCACCCTGGAATGGGTGCCCCTGGAAGCGATGTACGACCTTCCCATGTGGGAAGGCGACCGGCATTTCCTGCCGTTGATCTTCGATGGCGACCCGCGTCCTTTCCATGGTGTGATGCCCTATAAGGACGGCCGCATGCAGAGTTGGGCATTCAGCCGGTTCTAGGGCGCGGTGCCTGGACGGCCGGGCGCATGTCATCCACCACGTGGCGGCGTTCGAGTGCAGCCAGGGTGACAGCTACTATCTCCCCTACGCGCAGGTCGCGGCTTAACGTAGGCTCGAAGATCTGCACCTGGTACTGGCGTTCGATGCCCATGCATAGCGATACCGCGGTGAGGGAATCCACGCCCAGGTCGCGCAGGCTCGATTCGGCCGTGACCACGGCGACATCGGTGCCGATGTCCCGCGCGATCATGGCGGCGATTTCGACCTGGAGCGTGGCGCGATCCATCAGCCGGTGGTCTCGATCCGTTCAACGCGGCGCAGCCCGCGGGGCAACAAGCCGCCGCGACCGGCACGGTTGCCGCCGTATTCGACGAGGTCCGCCCAGCGCAGGGTAAGTTTGCGCGCGCCAGCGTACAGGGTGACCTCACCCTTTGACTCGGTGACCACGGCCACGCCGGCCACGCGCTCCTCGCCCGACACCAGTTTGGCCTTGGGAATTTCCACCAGCTTGTTGCCCTTGCCCTTGTCCAGTTCAGGCAATTCGGCTACCGAGAACATCAGCAGATGCCCTTCGGTGGTGACCACCACGATGCGATCGCGCGAGGGATCGGCGCTGATCGCCGGCTGCAGCACACGTGCACCGTCGGCCAGGCTGATGATCTGCTTGCCGGCCTTGTTGCGTCCGGTGAGGGCCTCGAAGCGGGTGACGAAGCCGTAGCCGAAATCGGTGGCCAGTACCAGCCGCGTGTCGTTGTCGCCGGCAACCACGGCGTCCATGCGCGCACCCGAGGGCGGGCTGAAACGGCCGGTCAGGGGTTCGCCGTTGCCACGCGCGGAAGGCAGCGTGTGGGCCGGCGTGGAATAACTGCGGCCGGTGGAATCGATGAAGGCCACCTGTTGCGTGGTACGCGCACGTACCGCGGCCAGGAGGCTATCGCCTTCGCGGTAGGAGAGCCCTTCGGCGTCGATGTCATGGCCCTTGGCCGCGCGTGCCCAGCCCTTGGCCGATAGCACCACGGTGACGGGTTCGGACGTTACCAGGGCGCTTTCGTCCAGTGCCTGCGCAGCGTTGCGCGACACCAGTGGCGAGCGCCGTTCGTCGCCATGTTTTTCAGCGTCATGGCGGAGTTCTTCCTTGATCAGGCCCTTCAGCTTGGCCGGCGATTTCAGCAGCACGTTGATGCGCGCGCGTTCTTCCTCGAGTTGGTCCGCTTCGGCGGTGATCTTCATCTCCTCGAGCCGTGCCAGCTGGCGCAGGCGGGTTTCGAGGATGTAGTCGGCCTGTTCTTCGGAAAGACGGAAGCGGGCGATTAGAACCGGCTTGGGTTCGTCCTCGGTGCGGACGATACGGATTACTTCGTCCAGATTGAGGTAGGCGATGCGCAAGCCTTCGAGCAGGTGCAGGCGTCGCTCGACCTTGGCCAGGCGATGGCTCAGGCGCTTGGTGACGGTGTCGGTGCGAAAGCGCAGCCACTCGGAAAGGATCATCTTCAGATCCTTCACCTGCGGGCGGCCATCAAGCCCGATCATGTTGAGGTTGACGCGGAAGCTCTTCTCAAGATCGGTGGTGGCGAACAGGTGCGGCATCAACTCATCGGCATCGATGCGCGTCGAACGCGGCACCAGCACCAGGCGGATCGGATTCTCGTGGTCGGACTCGTCGCGAAGGTCTTCGATCATCGGCAGCTTCTTCGCGCGCATTTGGGCTGCGAGTTGCTCGAGGATCTTCGAGGGCGATACCTGGTGAGGCAGCGCCGTGATGACGATGTTGTTTTCCTCGCGGCGGTAGATTGCCCGAGCGCGCAGGGAGCCCGTGCCCGTCTGGTACATCGAGAGCAATTCCGCGCGCGGGGTAATGATCTCGGCGGGCGTGGGGTAATCCGGCGCCAGCACGTGTTCGCACAGGTCCGCCACCGTGGCGTCGGGATCATCCAGCAGGCGGATGCAGGCGCTGGCGACTTCCCGCAGGTTGTGCGGCGGGATGTCGGTGGCCATGCCCACGGCAATGCCCATGGAACCGTTGAGCAGCACGTGCGGCACGCGCGCAGGAAGCCACGAGGGCTCATCCATGGTGCCGTCGAAATTGGGCACCCATTCCACCGTGCCCTGGCCAAGCTCCGACAGCAGCACCTCGGCGATCGGGGTGAGGCGCGATTCGGTATAGCGCATCGCGGCAAAGCTTTTTGGGTCGTCGGGCGATCCGAAATTGCCCTGGCCGTCCACCAGCGGATACCGGTACGAGAACGGCTGGGCCATCAGCACCATCGCCTCGTAGCAGGCGCTGTCGCCGTGGGGATGGAACTTGCCGATCACATCACCGATGGTACGGGCGGACTTCTTCGGCTTCGCCGTGGCGGCAAGGCCCAGCTCGCTCATGGCGTAAATGATGCGGCGCTGGACGGGCTTGAGCCCATCGCCGACGAAGGGCAGGGCACGGTCCAGTACCACGTACATGGAGTAATCCAGGTACGCGCGCTCGGCATATTCGCGAAGCGGGATCTGTTCGTAGTTGGCTTGCAGGGTCATCGGGGGCATGGCAATCCGTGATGCTCAAGCCCCGAATGGTGCCATGGCTACGTCTTAAGGGGTGAGATCGGCCGGCCTGCCCCTGCTAACGCCTTGATCAGGAAGCCTCGCCCTGCTTTGGCGGGGCGCCCCGGCCTTCCACGTGGCCGCCGAAGCCCAGTCGCATGGCCGACAACATCCGCTCGGCGAAGGTGTGCTCCTGGCGCGAGCGGAAGCGGGCGTACAGCGCGGAGCTGAGGACCTCCGCGGGCACCGCTTCCTCGATGGCGGCGTTGATGGTCCAGCGGCCTTCGCCGGAGTCGTCGACGAAGCCGGAGAACCCGTCCAGCTCCGGCGCCCTGGCCAGGGCGCTGGCGCAGAGGTCCAGAAGCCACGAGGACACCACGCTGCCGCGGCGCCACACCTCGGAAATGTCGGCCACGTCCAGATCGAAGCGGTCGTCCTCGGCCAGGGTGGTCTTGTTGCGGTTGCGCAGGATATCGAAGCCCTCGGCGTAAGCCTGCATCAGGCCGTACTCGATGCCGTTGTGGACCATCTTGACGAAATGCCCCGAGCCCGCCGGGCCGGTGTGCATGTAGCCCTGTTCCACCCGCGTATCGCGGCCTTCGCGGCCAGCGGTCCGGGGAATGTCGCCGTTACCCGGGGCTAACGTTGCGAAGATCGGGTCAAGGCGGTCCACCTGGGCCTTGTCGCCGCCGATCATCATGCAATAGCCGCGCTCCAGGCCCCAGACGCCGCCGGACGTACCCACGTCGATGTAGTCGATGCCCCGGGTCTTCAATTGCTTCGTACGGCGCACGTCATCGCGATAGAACGTGTTGCCGCCGTCGATCACGGTGTCGCCTTCGGACAGCAGTCCACCCAGCTGGGCGACGGTTTTCTCGGTGATCTCGCCGGCGGGGAGCATCACCCACACCGCGCGCGGCCCCTTGAGCGTCTGCACCAGGGCCTCGACGGAATTGACCGCGGTGGCGCCGTCTTTGGCCACGGCCTCGCGGGCCTCGGCGCTGACGTCATACACCACGCACTGGTGGCCGTCGCGGAGCAAGCGGCGCACGATATTGCCGCCCATGCGGCCGAGCCCAATCAGTCCAAGTTCCATCGTGTCGATCCTTATGATGTGGGGTAGGGAGAGGCAAAGGCCCCCAGCATAGCGGTCGAAGGGTCAAGCCGCCGTTTACGCGGGCTGGCCGAAATCCACCACCACGCGCGGGCGGCCCCATTCGGTCGCCGCGTTGAAATCGATATCCGGACCCACCGGAACGATGCCGCTGGGGTTTATCTGGCGATGGCTCATGTAGTAGTGCTTCTTGATGTGGTCGATATCCACCGTGTCGGCGATGCCCGGCTGCTGGTACATCGCGCAGGTGTATTGCCACAGGCGCGGGTAGTCCACCAGGCGCCGCACATTGCACTTGAAATGGCCGTGGTAGACCAGGTCGAAACGCAACAGGGTGGTGAACAGGCGCCAGTCGGCCTCGGTTTGAACCTCGCCGCACAGCCAGGGCCGGTCGGCCAAGTGTTCCTCGAGCCAGTCCATGGTGTCGAACAATGGGCCAATCGCAAGTTCATACGCTTCCTGCGTGGTGGCGAAGCCTGCCTTGTACACGCCATTGTTGAGCGTGTCGTACACGCGCGCATTCACCGCGTCGATCTCCTCGTGCAGGGGACCGGGGTAATAGTCGCCCAGCTTCGCGCCAACGCTGTCGAAGGCGCTGTTGAACATGCGGATGATGTCGGCCGATTCATTGCTGACGATGGTCTCGCGCTGAACATCCCATAGCACGGGCACCGTGGAGCGGCCGGTGATGTCCGGGATCGCCCGCTGGTAAAGCTGGTAGAGGAAGCGTGAGCCATGCAGCTTGTCCCCGGTGACCCCGGGTGCGGGCTCGAAGGTCCAGCCGTCCTCGCCCATCAGCCAGTGCAGCACGGAGTAATCGATGAGGCCGTCCAGCCCTTTCAATGTCCGGAAGATCATCGCGCGGTGGGCCCAGGGACAGGCACGGGCGATATACAGGTGGTAGCGGCCGGGTTCGGCACGGAAGCCACCCTCGCCGGTCGGGCCGGGGCTGCCATCGGCGGTCACCCAGTGGCGGAACTGGCTTTCCTCCCGAACGAAGCGGCCGGAGTTCTTCTCCTGGACCAGGACCTGCCGGGTCCAGTGTCCTTCGTTCAGGTAGCCCATCGCGGTGATCTCATCGTCTGGTCTAGCGATGGTGTGGCCACGACGATGAATTTGACATCTAGGCTTGACGGCCTATGGCGCCGAACCTGGCTCTTGTAGAACGCTAGCCTTTATAGAACGGGTAGGGTGCAAGGAAGATCACCCATAGCGCCAACACGATGCCTACGTACTTGATGGCGCGGAACAGTTTCGGGTTCTTCTTCTTGAAGCGCTTGCTGCGTTCGCGGCCACGGGCGTTGAGCGCGAACATGCGGTTGACCAAGCCCACGTCTTCCTTGCCGTCGTCGGCATTGGGCGAGGCGGTGATGGAACCCATGAAGGCACCGACGCGATGATTGATCGCGCTCATCAGCTTCGTGCGCAAAGGGCGCTCGACGTCGGCGAACAGGATCACGCGTGTCTGGTCGGTGCGGTTCTCGGCCCAATGCACATAGGTTTCGTCGAAGACGATGTCCTCGCCGTCGCGCCAGCTGTGCATCTGGCCATCGACGAAAATACGGCAATCGTCGGAGTTGGGCGTGATAAGACCCAGATGGTAGCGAAGCGATCCTGCGAACGGATCGCGATGCGGATTGAGCTTCGAGCCCGGCGGCAGCAGGGCGAACATCGCCGCCTTCACGTTGGGGATCGAATTGAGCAGCTTTACCGTGTTCGGGCATAGCGCTTCGGCCGAGGCCAGAGGCTCGCCGTACCACTTCAGGTAAAAGCGCTTCCAGCCCTGCTTGAAGAACGAATTGAAGCTGGCATCGGCGTGCTTCTCCGCCGCTTTGATGAAACCTTCGTCGAAGAGGTGCATCGCTTCGGCTCGGATCACCTGCCAGTTCTGCTGCAGCGGATCGAGCTGCGGAAAACCGCGGCGGTCAAGGATCGGTCGTGCCGGCACCGCGGAGAAGGCGTACATCAAAAGGTTGTACGGCGCGAAGATAGCCGAGTGGTCCACCAGCTGGCGGTCGAAGCGCAGCCGTGAGCGCCCGCGCAGGTGCACCAGCAGCACGCAAAGGGCGAAGGCCAGCAACACGTACAGGATGATGAAACGGGGGCCTAGCAGGTTCATCGGGGCGCTTGGGTACCTGGGTGACGATAGGGGAGGTCAGGGCGACTGGGCCCCGGTTCAACCGGGCCGGGCCCAGCGGCGAGTGTCCATGATAACGCCGCCTGGGCCCGGACCGGCATCCCGGATAGACGCAGGCAGCCCCGCGTCCCTTGCGGGACCGCGGGGCGTTACACGGGAAACCCCTTCGACCGGGATCTACAGCGCTTCGGAGGCGAAGTCGGCCAGGCGCGAGCGTTCACCGCGGCGCAAGGTGATGTGGCCCGAATGCGCCCACTGCTTGAAGCGGTCTACTGCGTAGGTCAGGCCCGATGTCGTTTCGGTGAGGTACGGCGTGTCGATCTGCTCCACGTTGCCCAGGCAGACGATCTTGGTGCCTGGGCCAGCCCGGGTGATCAGCGTCTTCATCTGCTTGGGCGTGAGATTCTGCGCCTCGTCGATGATCAGGTAGCGCGACAGAAAAGTGCGGCCGCGCATGAAGTTCAGCGAGCGGATCTTCACCCGCGAGGCAAGCAGGTCATTGGTGGCCTGGCGGCCCCAGGAACCACCTTCCTCGGGGTTGGCAAGCACTTCGAGGTTGTCGGTGAGCGCCCCCATCCACGGCGTCATCTTTTCTTCCTCGGTGCCGGGAAGGAAGCCGATGTCCTCGCCTACCGACACCGTGGCGCGGGTCATGATGATCTCGCGGTAGCGCTGCTGGTCCATTACCTGGGCCAGTCCCGCCGCTAGCGCCAGCAATGTCTTGCCGGTGCCGGCGGTACCCAGCAGGGTGACGAAATCGACGTCCGGATCCATCAGCAGGTTCAGGGCGAAATTCTGTTCGCGATTGCGCGCGGCGATGCCCCATACCGCGTGGTTGGCGTGGGAGTGGTCGTCCAGCAGCACCAGCGTGGCGCGGTCGCCGTCGAGGGTGAGCACGCGCAGTTCGACGGAATTCTCGCCGGGAAGATACAGGCACTCATTCGGGTACCAGTCTTCGTCTTCGCGTTTGGTGAGCTCGTAATACGTGCGGCCGCGCTCGGTCCAGGAACGAACCTCGGGGTGGCGGTCCCAGAAGTCCTCGCCGGTTTCCTCCGAGCCTGTGAACAGCAGCGCGAAGTCGTCCAGCGCGCGGTCGTTTTCGTAGTCCTCGGCATGGATGCCGAAGATGGTGGCCTTGATGCGAAGGTTGATGTCCTTGGTGACCAGGATCACCAATGCGTCGGGGTTCTCATCGCGCAGGTCGATCACCGACGCCAGGATCTGGTTGTCGGCCTTGCCGTTGGTGGCGGTGATGCGCTGCTGGAAGTGCAGCCGGCCCACGGCCATGCCGCGTTTGAGGTTCAGCCCACCGGGGCTTTGCAGTGGAATGCCATCGGCGATGCCGTGGCCGTTACCTTGCTCGATCAGTTCGTTGAGGAAGCGGCTGACTTGCCGCCCGTTGCGCGAAACTTCCGATGAGCCTTTCTTTTTTTCGTCGAGTTCTTCAAGCACCGTCATCGGGATGAAGACGTCGTGTTCCTCGAAGCGGTACAGGGAGGTCGGATCGTGCAGCAGCACATTGGTATCCAGGGCATAGATACGCTTAGCTACGGTCATGCGTGGTTGACCTCGTGCGTTGGGATGTAGTGCGGATGGATTAGCGTGGCGGAATCCTTTCCAGCACGGCATCGACGTGGCCGGCAACCTTGATGTTGCGCCATTCCTGGACGAGCTTGCCGTCGGGGTCGATGAGGAAGGTGGAGCGCACCACGCCCATGTGGCGCTTGCCGTACAGCACTTTTTCGGCAATCACGCCGAAGGCGTTGCACCAGGTTTCGTCGGTATCGGCGATAAGGGGAAATGGCAGTGACTGCTTTGAGGCGAAGTTCGCATGTGATTTCTCAGAATCACGTGACACGCCGATGACTTCGGCGTTGCGTTCGCGAAATTCGTCGTAGGCATCGCGGAAGCCCTGGGCCTCGGTGGTGCATCCGGGCGTGCTGTCCTTCGGGTAGAAATAAACCACCACCCACTTGCCCTTCAGCGACGACAGGGAAAGCGTCTGCCCGCTTCCCGTGTGACCCTTCAACGCCCCGACTTTCTTGCCTACTTCGACCATGTTGCTTGGATACCCCTAACGCGGGTTCTTGGCAAGGGGTTTTTCAGAACTTGACCGGATCCATGATCGCATCGAGGTTGAGCCCATCGCATAGCTCGAGGAAATCATCGCGCAGCGCGGCGATGTGAGTTTCGGCGGGAATACCAATGGTGATCTGAGCCTGGAACATATCCGCGCCCGTTTGCATGGCCTGGTACCGCATGGAAGTGAGTTGCTCGATGCTGATATCGCGCCGTGAAAAGAATTCCACGATCTTCACCAGGATCCCCGGGCGGTCGGCGGCGATCACTTCCACCAGGTAGGGCAACAGGTGCGCGGTGGGCTCGCGCGGTGTGGTGCGATAGTGGATCAGCTGGACATCTTCGTCCCGGGCGAATTTGCCCAGTGCCGTTTCCAGCTTGGCCACCGCGTCCCAGGCGCCGGACGCTAGCAGCATCACCGATGTGTCGTTGCCGATGGTCGAAACCCGCGCGTCGGCCAGGTTGCAGCCGGAATCGGCAATGCGCCGGGTCAGGGCCAGCAGGGGGGCGCGCTGCGCGGGGGACAGGGTCTGGATCAGCAGGTGGTTGTCCGAAGGGGCTGCGCGCTGCGCGGAAGGATTCAAAATGTACTACCTGGAGAAGGGGCCGTGCGACGCGCGGCCTTGGCCTCGGGCCAGCTTACTTGCCCGCGCGAGGACCCCGCAAGTAACATGCACGATGTACGTTTCTCCTTTCCCGTTGGGCTCCACGTTGACCATTTCCGGAAGCATCTGCGCGCTGGCGACGCCTTTCTCGGCGTCCGGCGAACTCGACCTCGACGCCTTTGGACGCCTGCTGGAATACCAGCTCGAGGGCGGCACGCAGGGTGTGGTGGTGGCCGGATCCACCGGTGAATCGCATTTCCTCGAGCACGGGGAATTCGACCTGCTGCTCTCGTTCGCGGTCGACCGCGTTGCCGGTCGTGTGCCGGTGATCGCAGGTACGGGCGAGGCGGGCACCACGAAAACCATCGCGCTGACCCGACGGGCGAAGTCCCTGGGCGCGGACGCTGCCCTGGTGGTGGCACCGTTTTACGTGCGTCCCACCCAGGAAGGCATGCGCCGCCATTTTACCGAAGTGGCCGACCAGGGCGGCCTGCCGGTGCTGCTCTACAACGTCCCCCCGCGCACCGGCTGCGACATCGAGCCTGCCACCGTGGCGCTGCTGCGCGACCATCCGGCCATCGTCGGCATCAAGGAAGCGCAGGGCGATGCAGCACGTATTTCAGCCCTTGCGGAACTTGTGCGCGCGGATTTCGTCTATCTGTCCGGCGACGACGGCACGGCCCACCAGGCCATGCTGTCGGGCGCCGCCGGGGTGATCTCGGTCGTCGCCAACCTTGTGCCTCGGGCCTTCCGGGCGTTCTGCGATGCTTCGCGGGCCGGCGACACCGGGGCCTACGGCGCTCCGCTGGCGTCGCTGGTCCAGGCGCTCAACTGCGCTCCCAACCCCATCGCGGTCAAGGCCGGGCTGGCGGAGCTGGGGCTGGGGCTGGATACCCCGCGGCTGCCCTTGGTAGCGCTGGTGGAGGGCCCTGACCGGGCCCGTTTGCGCGAAAAGCTTGGCTCTCTGGCACCATTGGCGACTGCGGCCTGATTCAACGCAGGCGTTTTTCCCCTTACGGAACCTCTTCATGAAGAAAAATTCGCTCCTCCTGGCCGTGCCCGCCGTGGCCATGTCCGCCGTCCTGCTGACCGGCTGCGGCATGTTCCGTTCGCACAAGGCCTGGGACAAGGCGCAGCAGGAGAGCCCGCTGGAGATTCCGCCGGGCCTGGATACGCCCTCGACCAGCGCTGCCCTGGTGGTCCCGGAACCGGGTGCGGGCCAGGCCAACCGGCCACGTGAAACCACCGACAGCTTCGTCATGCCCGGCACGGTTGATGACGTCTACAAGCGCGTGGGCGAGGCTTTCAACACCGGCGACCTGGGCCAGGTCACGGCACACGACGACAACGCCCATACCTACGATCTGGCCGTGTCGCAGCAGACCATCGATGCGAAGAAGCCGGGTATGTTCAAGCGCATGTTCAACGGCAAGTCGAAGCAATCCTCCGACGCGTCTTCGCCCGATGCCCGCAAGCTCACCGTTTCGGTAGTGGCCAGCGGCACGGGCAGCCAGGTGAGCGCCCAGGGTGATGGCGCCGCCGTCACCAAGGTGATCGAGTCGCTGCGCGGCCGCCTCGCCAAGTAAGTCAGCGGACCACTGGTAAAAGAAAACCCCGCCTTGATGAGCGGGGTTTTCTTGACGGTACGATACCGGGACATTCAACGCGCCAGGCGTTCAATGACACCCGCCGCAGCTTATTTTTCCAGCAGGTCGAGCTTGCCGGGCTTGCCTTCCCAGTCCTTGGCGTCGGGCAGGCCGTCCTTGCGCTCGGTGATCACCGGCCAGGATTTGGCAAGTTCCGCGTTGAGCGCGACGAAGCCTTCCTGGCCGCCGGGGACGTCGTCCTCGGGGTAGATGGCATTGATCGGGCATTCCGGTTCGCAAAGGGTGCAATCAATGCACTCGTCCGGATTGATAACGAGGAAGTTCGGGCCTTCATGGAAGGCATCGACTGGGCAGACTTCGACGCAATCGGTGTATTTGCACTTGATGCAGTTGTCGGTGACGACAAAGGTCATGCGGGCGCCAAGCAGCGGTAAGTGGTGCTCCCTACGAGACTCGAACTCGTGTTCCCGCCTTGAGAGGGCGGTGTCCTGGGCCACTAGACGAAGGGAGCGGGGTACGACGAAGCGCGGTAGTATAACGGAAATCATCCGCCCGGCAATGGCGCTACCACTCACCATCGTAAGCGGCGGAAAGTTTGGTTACATTAAGAAAATGTCGGGCGCGGGGCGCCCGCAAGGACTACCAACGCTTGAACTCCGACCCAAGGAACGACGCCGCCACCGCGCCACGGATCATCCCGCGCGAGCAGCACTCCATTTCGCGCAAGAACATCTCCAAGGCCGCGCTGCGGGTGCTTTACCGGCTCCATGAATCAGGCTACTCCGCGTTCCTGGTGGGCGGCGCGGTGCGCGACCTGCTGCTCGGTGGACACCCGAAGGATTTCGACGTGGCCACCAATGCCACGCCGGATGAGGTCAAGAAGCTCTTCCGTAACTGCCGGCTTATCGGGCGGCGTTTCCGCCTGGCGCACGTGGTGTTCGGCCCCGAGATCATCGAGGTGGCGACCTTCCGCGGCCTGGGCGAGGAAGGCGCCGAGGGCGGCGACCGCCATATCGTCGACGGCCGCATCGTGCGCGACAACATCTGGGGCAGCATCGAGGAAGACGCCGTCCGCCGCGACTTCCGCGTCAATGCGCTCTACTACGATATCGCCGATTTTTCCGTGCGCGATTATGTCGGCGGCATGCAGGACCTCGCCGACCGCAGCATGCGCCTGATCGGCGATCCGGTGCTGCGCTACCGCGAGGATCCGGTGCGTATGCTCCGCGCGGCCCGGCTGGCGGCGAAACTCGATTTCAGGATCGACCCGGCCGCCGCCGCGCCGTTCGAGGACTTGGGCTACCTGCTGGCCGGGGCGGCATCTGCACGCCTTTACGATGAATCGCTGAAGTTGTTCCTGTCCGGGCACGGCCTGAAGAGCTTCCGCATGCTCGAGGCCTGCGGCCTGCTGAAGTTCCTGTTCCCGGCTACCGCCCGCGCGCTCCAGCGCGGCGACCAGGCCCTTCGTTCGCTGGTGGAGCAGGGCCTGGCCAATACCGACGTACGCGTGATCGAAGGCAAGTCGGTTACCCCGGCCTTCCTGTTCGCCGTGTTGCTATGGGGCGAGGTGCGCGACCAGGCCGTCGACTGGATAGCCCGTGGCATCGAGCCCACCGAAGCCTGGCAACGGGCGGCGGTGCGGGTGGTGGGCGAGCAGTGCCAGCGCGTGGCGATACCGCGCCGCTTCACCCTGACCATGGAAGAAATCTGGGCCTTGCAGCCGCGTTTCGAGCAGGTGCAGCGTAAGCGGGTGTTCCGCCTGATGGCCCACCCGCGTTTTCGCGCGGCCTTTGATTTCCTGGTGCTCAGGGCACCGGAATCCGCTGCCATGGCGCAGTTGGGGGCGTGGTGGCAGCACGCCCAGGCATTGCCGCAGGAGATGCTGGCTGCAGCCCTCGGGGGTGGCCCGCTGCCACCGTCACCGGACGACAAGCCACTCACGCCTGAACGTCCGCCCGTGCGCCGCCGCCGGCGTACGCGTCGACCCAAGGGTGGCAAGGCAGAATCCTGACCATGCCGGTGGCCGTGCTTGCCCATGTGGGACTGGGCAGTAACCTGGGTGATTCCCGCGCCACCATTGCCCAGGCCATCCAGGCCCTGGGGGGTCTGCCCGGATGCGAGCTGCTCATCCGCTCGGCTGATTACCGGTCTCCGCCCTGGGGGCCGGTACCCCAACCCGATTACGTCAACGCCGCGGTGCGCCTGCGCACCCGGCTTACCGCCCCGGACCTTCTCGAAGCCTTGCTGGCCACCGAACGCGCCTTTGGCCGGATCCGGCCAGGCGTGCGCTGGGGCCCGCGCACGCTCGACCTGGACTTGCTGCTTTACGGCGATACGGTATGCGACGTGCCGCATCTGCAGCTCCCGCACCCGCGCATCGGAAGCCGCGCCTTCGTGCTGCTGCCGCTGGCCGACATCGATCCGGAGCTTGAGGTCCCGGGGCAGGGGACGGTGGCGTCGCTAATGGCCCGGGTAGATGCTACCGGTTGTGAGCGCCTGGGCTGACGCACGCCGTCCTTGAGCTTTGCTGCGTTGCGGCAGGATAATCCTTCGTTTCAACTTCATGACGGAGCGCCACGTGTACGCGCAAGATTCGAATGTCCCCGCGCGCAAGGCCGTGACGGTGCCCGCCCTGCGGGCCATGAAGCAGGAGAAAACCCGCATCACCATGTTGACCGCCTACGACGCGAGCTTTGCCGCGCAACTGGAGGCGGCCGGGATCGACGTCGCCCTGGTGGGCGATTCGTTGGGCATGGTGGTGCAGGGGCATGGCAGCACGTTGCCGGTAACGGTCGATCACATGGTCTACCACACGGCTGCGGTGTCCCGGGGGTTGAAGTCCACCTTGCTGGTGGCGGACCTTCCCTTCATGAGCGACCGCGACGTGGCAACGGCCATGGCCACGGCCACGCGCCTGGTGGCCGAGGGAGGCGCTGCGATGGTGAAGATCGAGGGCGCCGGGCACATCTGCGAAGTGATCGCCGCCCTGGCCGACCGGGCCATTCCGGTATGCGCGCACCTGGGCCTTACCCCGCAGTCGGTACACAAGTTCGGCGGCTACAGGGTGCAGGGCAAGGGTGAAGAAGCCGCGGCACGTCTTATGGCCGATGCTCACGCGGTGCAACGCGCCGGAGCCGACATGCTTGTCCTGGAGTGCGTTCCTTCGGCCTTGGCCGGGCGCATCACCGCGGAGCTGGATATCCCGGTGATCGGCATCGGCGCGGGCGCCGGCTGTGATGGCCAGGTGCTGGTGGTCTACGACATGCTGGGCCTTACTCCCGGCAAGCGACCCCGGTTCAGCAAGGATTTCCTTGCCGGGCGTGACAGTGTGGCAGCGGCGATCGACGCCTATGCGAAGGATGTGCGCAGCGGCGCCTTCCCTGCTCCCGAACACAGCTTCTAGAAGAGTCTTATGCAAACCGTGCAAGACGCCGCCGCCCTGCGGGCCATGGTCCGCGGCTGGCGCCAGGCGGGCCAGACCATCGGCTTCGTGCCGACCATGGGTAACCTGCACGCGGGCCACCACTCGCTGCTGAAGCTGGCCCGCGCCCGCACCGATCGCGTGGTAGCGAGCATTTTCGTCAATCCCACCCAGTTCGGGCCGGGTGAGGATTTCGAGCGCTACCCGCGCACCATGGCGCAAGACCAGGCCGGCCTGGCGGAACTGGATATCGACCTGCTGTTCGCACCGGAAGTGTCCACGCTCTATCCGTTCGGCGCTGAAAACAGCGTCAGCATCCATGTGCCTGGTGTGAGCGAAACACTCGAAGGCGCCCACCGGCCGGGGCATTTTGATGGCGTGGCCACCGTGGTGAACAAGCTCTTCAGCCTGGTCCAGCCCGACATCGCGGTGTTCGGTCAGAAGGATTTCCAGCAACTGAAGGTGATCGAGCGGATGGTGCGCGACCTGGCCCTGCCGGTGAAGGTGATGGCAGGAGCTACCCTGCGCGATGCCGATGGTCTGGCACTGAGCTCGCGCAACCAGTACCTCACCCCCGCCGAGCAGACCCGCGCGCCCCAGCTGGCGGCGGCGCTGAAGCAGATGAAGGCGCTGTTCGGTCAGGGCCACGCCCGCCTGGCCATCGAGCAGGCCGCGTCCGCCCGCCTGCAGCGGGCCGGATTCGTGCCCGACTACATCGTGATCCGCCGGGAAGAAGACTTAGCCGAGCCCGCTGATGACGAACGCACGGGTCTGGTGGCCCTGGCCGCCGCCAGGCTGGGCAGCACCCGCCTGATCGACAACCTGCCATTTGACTGATATCCCCTTGATCGACAAGGCCCGGTCCCCATCTTCTGGCCCGACTGGCGCTGCTTAACCTTTCGCCAGCGCATGCCGATACACTGCGCACCTTTTAACGCCTATCCGCACCCCCGGACTTTTCCATGCACCTGAACATGCTCAAGGCCAAGATCCACCGCGCCACGGTGACCCACGCCGAGCTCCACTACGAAGGCTCCATCGCCATCGACGGCAACCTGCTGGACGCGTCGGGCATCCGCGAGTACGAGCAGATCCACTGCTGGAACATCAACAACGGCCAGCGTTTTACCACCTACGCGCTGCGTGCCCAGGAAGGCTCGGGCATTATCTCGGTGAACGGCAGCGCCGCGCACCGCGCCCAGCCGGGCGACCTGGTGATCATCGCTGCCTTCGTGGGCCTGTCCGAGGTCGAGCTTGCCGTGTTCAAGCCGACCATGGTTTACGTCGACCGCGATAACCGCATCACGCACACCAATCATTCGATTCCCAAACAGGCCGCGTAGCGACGTTTTCGTCAAGTTCGCTGCGCTACCATCGGAGGCTTACCGTCACTTGTCCGGAGCCTCCCATGGATGCCACCACCGATCGCGTGCCAGCATTTGCCGAGCACGCGTCCCGCCTCGCCAACACGCACCTGCGGGACTTGCTCAAGGACAAGGCGCGGGGCGACCGCCTGCGCAAGCGGGTAGGGCCGGTACTGCTGGATCTCTCCCGCCAGAAGCTCGACCTTGCCGCGCTCGACGCCGTGGGCGCCTATGTACAGGGTACGAACTGGGAAGCCGCCCGCGACGCAATGTTCGCTGGTGCACACATCAACACTTCCGAAGACCGCGCCGTGCTGCATACGGCGCTGCGCGCCGGTGGCTCGAAGCTGAAGTCGCCCGCGCCCGCAGCCGACCTCGAAGAGATCGAATCCACGCTCAAGCGCATTGAGGCGATCGTCGGCGCGGTGCATGCCGGCAAGGGGCCGGATGTCGGCCTGCCGGCCACCATTACCGATGTCGTCAACGTGGGCATCGGCGGATCGGACCTTGGCCCCCGCCTGGCCGTCGACGCCCTGGCGCAATTCCACGTGCCGAAGCTTCGCAACCATTTCCTTACCAACGTCGACGGCCATGCCGCCGATGGCCTGATGAAAACGCTCGATCCGAAAACCACGATCGTGCTGTTGGTATCGAAGAGCTTCAATACCCAGGAAACCCTGCTCAACGGCAACGTGCTGCGCGACTGGATCGCCACCATTTATGGCGGCGACATCAAGAAGGCCGCCGGTCATTTCATCTCGGTCAGCTCCAACACGAAGGCCGCCGCCGACTGGGGTATTCCTGCCGAGAAAGTGCTGCCGATGTGGGACTTCGTCGGCGGCAGGTATTCGCTTTGGTCGGCGGTCGGGCTATCAATTGCCTTTGCCGTGGGCATGTCGCACTTCCGGGCGTTGCTCGCTGGCGCCGCGATGATCGACGATCATTTCCGCAGCACCCCATGGCAGGAGAACCTGCCGGTGCAACTGGCCATTGCCGAAATATGGAACCGAAACGTGCGCGGCAGCACCAGCCGCGCCGTCGTGCCCTATGTCGATCCGCTGATTGATCTACCTTCGTACCTGCAGCAGCTGGAAATGGAGAGCCTGGGCAAGCACGTTACGCCTGCGGGCGAGCAGGTAACCCAGCCCACCGTGCCGGTGGTGTGGGGCAGCATCGGCACCAACGCGCAACATGCGTATTTCCAGGCGTTGCACCAGGGCACCGATATCGTGCCGCTGGAGTTCATCGGCATCGTCAAGCCCGGCCACAAGCTCGAAGAAAACCACCGCGTGCTGTTGTCGAACCTGCTGGCGCAGGCGGCCGCGCTGGCGCTGGGCAAGACCTTCGATGAAGCCATGGCCGAATCGAAAGACGGCGATCGTGCCATTGCTGCCCAGCGCACGTTCGCCGGTGATCGTCCAAGCACTGTGATCCTGCTCGATGCGCTCACCCCCGAAACCCTGGGTGCGCTCATTTCCCTCTACGAACACAAGGTGTTCATGCTGGGCCACCTTTGGGGCATCAATGCCTTCGACCAATGGGGCGTGGAGCTTGGCAAGGTGATTGCCCAGCAGATCCAGCCGGCATTGAAGGGCAAGTCCGAGCATGCCTTCGACGCATCCACGCAGGCGCTGATCGAGGAAATCGCCGCGCGGCGTTAGGGCCTGGCAGCGTTGCCGTGCGTGGCGTGCTCCGCCAGTGCCCAGGCGACGTGCTCACGCACCATGTCCGATGCATCCAGTTGGCGCGCTTCAAGCGCACGGACGACATCATCGGACGTCGGTGCATTGCCCAACGCGACGGCGATGTTGCGCAACCATCCTTCGTAACCGGTGCGCCGTATCGCCATGCCTTCGGTACGCGAGAGGAATTCCTCCTCGCTCCAGGCGAATAGTGATGTGAGCTTCGCGCCATCCAGGCTGTGCCGTGGCGCGAAGTCAGGCTCGGTGGTTTCCTGCGCGAACTTGTTCCACGGGCATATCAACTGGCAATCGTCGCAGCCGAAGATACGGTTGCCCATCGGCTTGCGCAGGTCCTCCGGGATGCTGCCGCGCAGTTCGATCGTGAGATACGAAATGCAACGCCGCGCATCCAGGCGGTAGGGCCCCACGATCGCCTGCGTCGGACAGATGTCGATGCATCGGCGGCAGGTCCCGCAGTGTGCCGTGGCTGCCGTATCCACGGGCAGCGGCAGGTCGGTGTAGAGCTCGCCAAGGAAGAAATAGGAACCGGCATGGCGGTTGATCAGCACCGTGTGCTTGCCGATCCACCCAAGCCCCGCGTTGCGTGCCAGGGCTTTCTCCAGCACCGGGGCGGAATCCACATAGGCGCGATAGCCGAAATCCCCCACGACCTCGCCGATGCGCCCGGCGAGCTTCTGCAGGCGGTTGCGCATGAGCTTGTGGTAGTCGCGGCCAAGTGCATAGCGGGCCACGTACCCCAGTTCGCCGTCGGCGATCACCGGCCAGGCATGCTGCGTGCCTGGCGGCACGTAGTCCATGCGTACGGAGATCACTCGTTGCGTGTCAGGCTCCAGTTCCGCCGGGCGGCTTCGCTTCGAGCCATGGCGCGCCATGTAGTCCATTTCCCCATGATGGCCGTCGTCCAGCCAGCGCTGAAGGTGGGTTTCGTCATCGCCCAGCGATGTGCCTGAAATGCCGGCCTCGGCGAAGCCGAGCTCGCTTGCCCAAAGCCTGATGTCGTCGGCCAGCTTCCGATAGTCCATGGGTGCATTGTAGTGAATCGGGCCGGCCGTCCTGCGCAAAGTTCCGTTTTGCAATCATCGTCACGGCCAGCCTCCCTATAATGGCCGCCATGACCACGCCAACGCTTGCCGCGGCACTGTTCACCGCGGCCCAATCGCATGCCATCGATACCCGGGCCATGCACATCCTGGGGGTGGATTCCCCCACCTTGATGGCGCGTGCCGCCGATGCCGCCTTTCGTGCCCTGCGACGGCGATGGCCCGAAGCGCGGCGCATCGTGGTGCTGTGTGGTCCCGGGAACAACGGTGGCGACGGCTATTTGCTGGCGCTGCGTGCACGCGAGGAAGGGCTTCCCTCGCGCGTCGTGGCCGTGGTGGAACCGGTAACCGAAGACGCCAGGGCAGCGCGCGACCGTTTCGTCAAGGGCGGCGGTGATGTCTCGGCAAGGCTCGACCTTGCCGGTGCCGACTTGTTGGTCGATGCCCTTCTCGGCACGGGCCTGTCGCGGCCGCCAGGCGACGTCATGGCCCAAGCCATCGAAGCTATCAATGCCGCCGGCTTGCCTGTGCTTGCGGTAGACATCCCGTCGGGGCTCTCCGCCGACACCGGCACCACACCAGGCCCCTGCGTGCGCGCTGATGCCACGGTAACTTTCATTGCGCACAAACGAGGCATGTTCACCCAGGAAGCCGCCGACCATGTCGGCATGCTTGAACTGGCGAGCCTGGGCGCGGACGAGCGCGTGATCGCCGACCAGCTGCCATCGGCCATCCTCATGCAGCCCAGGGCGTTGCCGCCCCGGCCGAGGCAGTCGAACAAGGGCCAGTACGGCCACGTGCTGGCCATCGGTGGTGACCATGGCACCGGCGGTGCGGTACTGATGTGCGCAAGCGCCGCATTGCGCGTGGGTGCGGGGCTGGTAAGCGTGGCCACGCGGACTGAGAACATCGTGGCGCTGCATGCGGCACGGCCCGAACTGATGCCGCGCGCAGCTGACGGCCCGCAATCACTCGAACAGCCACTGGGAAAGGCAAGCGTACTGGCCGTGGGGCCGGGGCTTGGACAGGCTGCATGGGGCCATGCCTTGTGGCTGACCGCGCTCGATGCCGGCAAGCCCATGGTGCTCGACGCCGATGGCCTGAACATGCTGGCCAGGCATCCGCGCAGCTTCAGCACACCGACCATCCTTACCCCGCACCCGGGCGAGGCCGGCCGGCTGCTCGGTTGTGACACCCGTGAGGTCCAGGCCGATCGCTTCGCTGCCGCCACGGCCATCGCGGAGAAATACCAGGCGGTGGTGGTGCTCAAGGGTACCGGCAGCATTGTCGCCGCACCCGACGGGCGCCTGCAGGTGTGCCCCTGGGGCAATCCGGGCATGGCCAGCGGCGGCATGGGCGACATCCTTACCGGCGTGATTGCCGGCCTGCTCGCACAGTGCCCCGGTGACCCATTCGATGCGGCGTGCCTGGGTACCTCGGTGCATGCGCGCGCGGGAGACCTCGTGGCGCGCGGGGGCGAAATAGGCATGGCGGCCACGGACCTGCTGGACACGCTGCGTGCCGTCCTCAATGGCATCGATCATGCGTGAGATCGTCCTGGCCGATGAAGCCGCCACGCAAGGCATCGCCCAGATACTGGCCGCCGGTGTCGACGGCGGCCTGGTGGTTTACCTGCATGGCGACCTCGGCGCTGGCAAGACCACCTTTGCCCGGGCATTCCTGCAGGCACTGGGCGTGGGCGAGCGGGTGAAGAGTCCCACCTACAGTCTGGTGGAATCCTATGACCTTCCCGGCCAGGTTGCCTGGCACCTGGACCTCTATCGCATCGCCGACCCCGGTGAACTGGAATGGCTCGGACTCGACGCGCTGTCCGACGAGGCTTCACTGGTGCTCGTGGAGTGGCCTGAGCGGGGCGCAGACGCGTTGCCGGCCGCCGATGTCCATCTTCGCCTCGCCCATCAGGGCGGCGGCCGCCGATTGCGTGTCGAATCGGCCACGAAACGGGGCAATCGGTTCCTTGAAGGAATTAAGTGATTGTTTTTCCGCTGCAAATCACCTCGCGCCGGCATGGTGACTCCTGATCGAAAACCGTCGCTTGGCGACACTTCCTGCACGAACGCTGACGAATGATGTGCAGGTTATGGATTTATCAGGGAATTCCTCTTGCATTCAGCTGACCGTTGCAGTTCAATCCCGGCCATGAGGGGAATCGTCACCACCGTTGCCGCCGCTTGCCTCGCCATCATCGCGAGCCAACCCGCCGTTGCCACCGATATCAAGGCCGCCCGCGTCTGGGCCGGTCCTGAGTACACGCGAGTGGTGTTCGATCTTTCCGACAACGGCAGATACAAGGTTTCCCCGGGCGACAAGCCGGGCGACATGATTATCGAGCTTCCGGGTGGGAGCCTCGCCGGGGGTTTCCGCGCACCGGGTGCGCAGGGCCTGTTCAAGGGCCTGGATGTGCCGGGGAAGGGCGCCCGCGTGGTGGCGCATTTCGATCCCACCGCCAGGCCGAAGAGTTTCCTGGTCAAGCCCGCGGGCGACTACGGTTACCGCCTGGTGCTGGATCTCTATCCGGGTGATCCGGCCCTGGCCAAGGTCGGCCAGAAGAACGCCGGCACCAGCGATGACGACGACAGCGACGACGATGCCAGTTCAGCGGTAGCCGTTCGCGATGCCCCGCCAGCGCGAACGACCGCCAGTGGCAAGCGCGGGCGCGCCACCGCATCGTCCGCTCCCGTGGCATCGATGCCCGCCAGTGAGCGCAAGGTGGTGGTGGCGGTGGACGCCGGCCACGGCGGCGAGGATTCCGGCGCCCGTGGTGCCACGGGGCTGCTCGAGAAAGACGTCACGCTGAACGTGGCGCGCGAACTTGCCGCGCAGATCAACGCGCAGCCCGGTATGCAGGCCGTGCTCACGCGCAATGGCGACTATTTCATCCCATTGAAGCGCCGTTACCAGATCGCCCGCGAGCACAACGCCGACCTTTTCGTTTCGATCCATGCCGACGCCTTCAAGAACAGCGACGCCAGGGGTTCCTCGGTGTGGGTGCTCTCGCCGCGTGGCAAGACCAGCGAAGCAGCACGGTGGCTTGCCGATCGTGAAAACCGCGCCGACCTCGTCGGCGGCGTCTCGCTGGACGACAAGGACGACACGCTCGCCGCCGTGCTGCTGGATCTGCAGCAGGGCTATGCCATGCAGGCTTCCGAATCGATCGCCAACAACGTACTCAAGGCCATCGGCCAGCTCGGTCCCACCCATCGTGGTTACGTCGAACGCGCCAACTTCGTGGTGTTGCGCTCACCCGATGTCCCCTCGATCCTGGTCGAGACGGCCTTCATCACCAACCCGTCGGAAGAAACCAAGCTACGCAGTAGCGCCCATCGGCAATCACTGGCCACGGCGGTGCTCGGCGGCATCCGCAATTACTTCGCCAACACGCCGCCCCCGGGCACCTGGTTCGCCGCCCAGGCCGCGCGTCGCAATGGCAACAACCTGGTGGCTGTGGCAAAGCGGGCAGAGCCTGTGGTCGAGACAGCCTCGCAGATACAGGCCTCGCCCGTGGTCGGTGCCGCGACCGCTGCCAGCAAGGCCGCCAATAGCGCGGCCAGGCGCACGGCGAAGGCCGTGAACATCGCCCGCGCCGACGACAACGTGCGCGATCTGCACCGTGTCGCGCGGGGTGAGACGCTGCGCGGTATCGCCCAACAGTACGGCGTGAGCGTTGGCTCGCTGCGGCAGGTCAACCAGATTCCCGACAGCGGGGTACGGGCGGGTACGGTACTGGCCATCCCGTCATCCTGACGGCCTTGCTATCCTGCGCCGATGGCATCCATTCGCGCGCTTCCCCCTGAACTGATCAACCAGATCGCCGCCGGCGAAGTCATCGAACGCCCGGCGTCGGTGGTCAAGGAGCTGGTCGAGAACAGCCTCGATGCCGGCGCCCTGCGTATCGAGATCGACATCGAGCAGGGCGGTGCCCAGCTTATCCGCGTGCGCGATGACGGCGCCGGCATCGCCCACGATGAACTGGAACTCGCCGTGGCATCGCATGCCACCAGCAAGATCGGCAGTTTCGACGACCTCGAGCACGTGGCCAGCATGGGCTTCCGTGGCGAGGCGCTGGCATCGGTGTCCTCGGTGGCTCGCGTGGCGCTCACATCGCGCCAGCGCGGTGCCGATGCGGCCTTCCGGCTGGAAGTGGACGGTGGCAAGTTGCGCCAGGCCCGTCCGGCACAACACCCCCAGGGCACCAGCATCGAGGTGCGCGATCTTTTCTACAACGTGCCGGCTCGGCGCAAGTTCCTCCGCGCCGAGCGCACGGAATTCGCGCATATCGACGACCTGCTCAAATCCCTGGCGCTGGCACGGGAAGGGGTTGAGTTCCGCCTCAGCAACAATGGACGGCCGGTGCGCATCGTCAAGGCCGCGCGCGACGAGGCCGGGGCCCTTGCGCGCGTGGCCGAGGTACTGGGCGAGGAATTCCCCTCGCGAAGCCTGCGCGTGGACCACTCGGCCGCGGGCTTGCACCTGGGCGGATGGGTGGGTTTGCCCACCGCGTCGCGTTCACAGGCCGACCAGCAGTTCTTCTACGTCAACGGGCGCCTGGTACGTGATCGCGTGGTGGCACATGCCGTGCGCCAGGCCTACGCGGACGTGCTGTTCCACGGCCGCCATTCCGCATTCGTGCTGTTCCTCACCCTGGATCCTGCCGGCGTTGATGTGAACGTGCATCCGGCCAAGAGCGAGGTGCGTTTCCGCGAGCAGCGCCTGGTCCACGATTTCCTTTACCGCACACTGCACGAGGCACTTGCGCAGACCCGTGCCGGCGTGGCGCCAGTGCAGGCGGTGGTGTCGGCTCCCAACGCATCGTGGACACCTGCATCGCCCGATGCCGCGAACGAACCGCGCCTTTCGCCGATGTCGTGGGGTGCGCGACCTCTGAATCAGCCGCGCCTTACCCTTGGCGTGCGCGACGAGCCGCTGGCCGAGTATGCCGCGCTGTTCGGTAACGCTGCCTCTACCGTACGGGTGCCATTGCCCGATAACGATGACAGCCAGGCCCCACCACTGGGTTTTGCCATTGCGCAGCTGAAGCAGGTGTACGTACTGGCCGAGAACGAGCAGGGCCTGGTACTGGTGGACATGCACGCAGCACACGAGCGCATCACCTACGAGAAACTCAAGAATGGCCGCGCTACCAGCAACCTGCGCTCGCAGCTGTTGCTGGTGCCGCTGTCGATCGCGGTAGGAGCGAAGGAAGCGGCCGCGGCCGAAGAGCATGCCGACGCATTGGCCGAATGGGGCCTTGAGCTTTCGCGCAGCGGTCCATCGGCGATCGTCGTGCGCCGTATTCCCGCACTGCTCGAGGGTGCTGACGTCAGCCAGCTGGCACGTGACGTCTTGTCCGAACTTGCTACCCACGGCAGCTCGCGGCGCCTTCAGGAACTGGAAAACGAATTGCTCTCCACCATGGCCTGTCATGGCTCGGTACGTGCCGGCCGGCGGCTGGGCATCGCCGAGATGAATGCCCTGCTGCGGGAAATGGAGGCCACCGAACGCTCCGGCCAATGCAACCACGGCCGGCCAACGTGGATCCAGCTGTCTTTGACGGAGCTGGACAAACTTTTCATGCGAGGCCGCTAAAGCCATCTGGATGGCCATTCGTGATGTATGCCCCTTGATCGCCGGGGCCTGAGGCCTCATCGTCGTTTATCCACCATAAGCCAGGCGCCACCCATGCTTCGTTCCCTTGCCATCGCCTCGGTCCTTGCCGTCGGAGCGGTGAGTGCCGCCGACACGGATCCGGATTTCATCCGCCAGACCCAGGCCTGGCAGGCGACGCGCGCGGCCAGTCTCAAGGCCCCCGATGGCTGGCTTAGCCTGATTGGCCTGGAGTGGCTCAAGGAAGGCGCCAACCGCGTGGGTTCGGCTGCCGACAACGACATCGTGCTGCATGCAGGTCCAGCTTACCTGGGCACGGTGACGCAGGCGCCCGATGGCTCGCTGTCCATCACGTTGGCGCAGGGCAGCGACGCCACCATCGACGGCAAGCACGTGGCCAGCGCGCCACTCATCGACGACATGCATGCCAAAGGCAAGCCCACCACGGTGGCGTTCGGATCGGCCAGTTTCTTCGCCATCGAGCGTGATGGGAAAAAGGGATTGCGGGTAAAGGATGAAAACGCCGGCACCCGTACCGGTTTCCTCGGCCTGGACTACTTCCCGATCGATGCCTCATGGCGCATCGAGGCCACCTGGGTACCGTTCGATCCGCCCCATGAACTGGAAATCGGGTCGGTGCTGGGTACGGTGAACAAGGAGAAAGTACCCGGCAAGGCCGTGTTCACCCGTAACGGTCATACCTACGAACTGCTTCCCATCCAGGAAGACGCCGATTCATTGTTCTTCGTCTTCGCCGACCGCACCAGCGGCAAGGAAACCTACGGCGCGGCGCGCTTCATTACCACGGGGCTGCCTAAAGACGGAAAGGTGGTGGTTGATTTCAACCAGGCGTACAACCCGCCGTGTGCGTTCACGCCGTACGCCACCTGTCCACTGGCGCCGCCGGAGAACCGCCTTGATGTTCGCGTGACTGCTGGCGAACTGAAATACCGCGGCGGTCATCACTGACCAACCGCGGCACGCTACGGCCGCAGCTAGCGGCCGTGGAAGGCGGGTTTGCGTTTTTCCAGGAAGGCGCCGGTGCCTTCGCGCATGTCCTCTGTGGCGAACGCCAGCGCGAACCCCTGCGTTTCGAACTCGAGCCCGATGTCGATGGCCGCCTCGCCGCCTTGCAACACGGCGTCGAGGATGCCCGCCATCGCCAGCGGCGCGGAGGCCGCCAACTGATCGGCCACCTGGGCCACCGTATCGTCCAACGCATCGGGTGCGACCACGCGGGTGACGATGCCCAAGGCCGCCGCGCGGGCGGCATCGACGGGCGAGCCGAGCAGGCACAGTTCAAGTGCCGCGGCGCGCCCGGCGAGCCTGGCCAACCTTTGGGTGCCGCCGAAGCCCGGGATCAGTCCCAGGTTCACTTCCGGCTGACCGAAGCGGGCTTTCTCGCTGGCGATACGCAGGTGGCAGGCCATGGCCAGTTCCATGCCCCCGCCCAGCGCGAAGCCCTGGATGCGGGCCACCACGGGCTTGCCAAGGCGTTCGATCGACGTCATCAGGCGTTGCCCGGCGCGTGAGAACGTTTGCGCCTGAGCCGGGGTGAGGCCATTCATCTCGCCGATGTCGGCGCCGGCCACGAAAGCCTTCTCGCCGGCGCCGGCCAGCACCACGGCGCGCACGGCGTCGTCCTGCGCGGCCTGGGCGAAGGCCAGGGTGAGTTCACCCAGGGTCTCGCGGTTGAGCGCATTGAGCTTGTCGGGGCGGTTGACGGTGATGGTACGGACCGCACCCCGGTCGGCGACGAGAACGTTGCGGAAGGCCATGCGCTTCTCTCCGGTGAATAAGCCGCCGATGGTAGCGCCGGGAACCTGCGGGCGGGAACCTTCCGGCGCCCGGGCTTTCCAAGATCATCGACGGATCGCTTATGCTGTGCCGTCGCCCCCGAGGGCGAGAGTGGAGGTTCGAATGTCACGACTGCGTTGGTTGCTGCCTTGCCTGGTGTTGGGGACGGCCCCTGTACACGCCCAGCAAGCCGCACCGAAGGCAGCGCCGGCACAACCGGCCACGGTGGTGGACAAGGGCAAGTTGTCCTATGCCATCGGCTACCAGATCGGTGCGCAATTCGCCCGCGCGGGAAGCCCCGATGTCGACATCGCCGCCCTGGTGCGTGCCTTGCAGGATGGCTACGCCAAGCGCACTCCCGCCGTGCCGATGCAGCAAATGCACGACCAGCTGATTGCCTACGACACCCGCCAGCACAACGATGCCCTGGCCGAGTTCCAGCGCATCGGCCAGGAAAACGCACGCAAGAGCACGCAATTCCTGGCCCGCAACAAGGCGCAGCCTGGCGTGGTTACCTTGCCGTCGGGCATCCAGTACGCGGTGATCAAGAATGGCACGGGAGGCGTGCATCCCCGGGTGGACAGCATTGTCACGGTGAACTACCGCGGCGCACTGGTCGATGGTACGGAATTCGACAGTTCATGGGCGCACGGCAACCCCGTCACCTTCACCGTCAACCAGGTGATCCGCGGCTGGCAGGATGTCATTCCCCGCATGCAGGTGGGTGATACCTGGCGCGTGGTGATCCCCGCGTCGCTGGCCTATGGCGAGCGCGGCGAACTGCCGCGCATCGGCCCGAACGAAGCCCTCGTTTTCGAGATTGAATTGCTGCAAATCAAGCAGTAAGCGCGCCTTTAGGCGAAACGCGATACTATTCCCGGTCGATGACCGACTCCCTCGCGCAAGCCATCCTCTCGCCGTGCACCGGCATTTGCCGGCTCGACGCGCGTGGCCTTTGCGAGGGTTGCCTGCGTACCGGTGATGAGATCGCGCGCTGGCGCAGCATGAGCGACGGCGAGCGTCGCCACCTGATGGACCAGGTACTGCCCTCGCGGGAACCGCACTGATGGATGGCGATCGCGACCCATTGGGCCGGGCGTTGCTTTCGCTCGATGCGCCCCCTACCGGGCCGGGATGGAACCATGCCGAGATGGCCGACCTCCTGGGCGAGTCGCCGCGCGCATCCGCAGCAGTGATGCTGGGCTTTCGGGACGATCGCCAGCAACGCCTGGTGCTCACGGTACGCACGCACACGCTGAGCGAACACGCCGGGCAAGTGGCGCTCCCCGGTGGACGTGTCGATGAGGGCGATGCCAATGTCGTCGAGGCGGCGTTGCGCGAAGCGGAAGAGGAAATCGGCCTGCACCGTTCGGCCGTTCGGCCGCTGGGTTTTCTCGATCGGTACGAAACCATCAGTGGCTTTGTGATTACGCCGGTGGTGGCGCGGATCGACGCCGCCGCGCGGCTGCACCCAGCGCCCGACGAGG
The DNA here is from genome assembly GCF_036499745.1 of Pinirhizobacter sp. Taxonomy (NCBI): domain Bacteria; kingdom Pseudomonadati; phylum Pseudomonadota; class Gammaproteobacteria; order Lysobacterales; family Rhodanobacteraceae; genus Pinirhizobacter; species Pinirhizobacter sp. Next base: position 44,248 of record NZ_DASYDG010000008.1, on the reverse strand, counting down.
TGGCTGAGATCTTCGAGGTGCCGCTGGCTTTCCTGGTCGATCCGGTCAACCTGCGGCGCTATACCATGGACTACCGTGGCCACCGGCGGGACATGGTCGAATTCGTCCATGCCGGCCATCGCATCTGGGGTGCGACGGCGGCCATCTTGCTGAACTTGCTGCGACGGATGGGACACGCATGAGCATTGCACCAGTGATCGACGCCGCCACCGCGGCCGGGCTACCCAGCCCACTTTTCGTCGACTGTCGTTTCGACCTGGCCGACCCTTCGGCCGGCGAGGCCGCCTATCGTGCTGGCCACTTGCCCGGGGCGGTCTATGCTCATCTTGACCGCGACCTTTCCGATCATGGCTCGCATGCCGCGCATGCAGGTCGGCATCCGCTGCCGACCGCCGCCCAGTTCGCAGCGCGCCTGTCGGCGTGGGGCTGGCTACCGGGCCGCCACGTGGTGGCTTACGACGGATCGGGCGGCGCGCTGGCGGCGGCGCGCATGTGGTGGCTGCTGGTGATGGCGGGTATTCCGGCCTCGGTGCTTGATGGCGGGACCCAGGCATGGACGGCAGCGGGGCAACCCATGTCCACCGATATCCCGAAGCTCTCGGACACCCACGTGGACATCGCCTTCGACACCGACCTGCTGGTGGACGCCGACGAACTTACCCACCTGATGGCGGAGAACCACGCCGTGCTGGTGGATGCCCGCGCCCGCCCGCGGTATCTGGGCGAGGTTGAACCCATCGACGCGGTCGCCGGCCACGTACCTGGCGCGCTGAACCGCCCGTTCGAACAGAACCTCACCGACGGACGCTGGCGCAGTTCCGCGGAACTGCGCCAATCGTTCGAAACGTTGTTGGGTAATCGCCATCCGGGCGACGTGGTGCACATGTGCGGGTCTGGCGTCACGGCCTGCCACAACGTGCTGGCGATGGCCCAGGCGGGGCTGGATGGCTCACGCCTGTTTGCGCCGTCGTGGAGCGGCTGGTCGAGCGACCCGGACCGCCCCGTCGCGCGCGGTTAGCGCGGTCCCTTCAGGCGCGCCACCAGCGCCGCAAGGGTGGCTTGTGTTTCCTCACTGAAGAAATCGTCGAGGAATCCATCCAGCGGCAGGGAGTCGACGTCGGCGAAGGTGGCGGCAAGGTCGGCGCGTGCCAGTGCGCGCGTGCGGAGCATGGCCTGGCGGGGCAGGGCAAGCAGTTCGCGCAGCCAGACGTGGGCACGGGTATTCACCTGCTCCAGTCCGGAAAGTTCATCCACGAAACCCGCCGCCAGGGCTTGCTCGGCATCGAGCATGGTACCGGCCACCAGCAGGCGTTCGGCCCGATAGGGGCCGACCACGCGCCGCAGCGCCACCTGGATGGCGTCGGGTACCGACAACCCCACCTGTACCTCGTTGAGGCCGATGCGATAAGGGCCATGCGCCATCACGCGGTAGTCGCAGAACAACGCCAGTACCGCGCCGCCGGCGGGGCTGTGTCCGGTAATGGCTGCCACCAGCGGCAATGGCGAGTTCGCCAGGACGCCGCACATCAGGAAGAACTCGCGCCAGTATTCGCGCACCGTGGCGCGGTCGGCGCCGAGCAGCGAGGGTACGTCCACGCCGGCGGAAAACATGCCCTGCGTGCCCGATAGCACGATGCCCTGGGTTCCCTGCGCCGGGGATTGTTCGATCGTCTGGCGCAGCAGTCGCACCAGCTCGACATTCAGCGCGTTGACCGGCGGCCTCGCCAGGCGGATTTCGACGATGCCATCGTCTTGGGGAAGGATGTCGAGCATGGGGCGGGTCCTTTGCGTAACGTCGGTTGTTGGTGGCTGAGAGTGGATGCCGGTTAACGCGCCGGCGCGTCGGCGGCGGTCCAGTTGTAGGTCACGGCGTAGTCGAGGGTGGCCTTGCCATTGGCAGGTACGTCCACGTGGAACTCCAGCGTGTCCGGTGTCTGTTTGACGGGCTTGGCCGATGACGAGGCCAGCTTCCAGTGGTTCCAGCGATAGGGATGGGCGATCACCGTCACCGTCTTCACCTCGTCACCGCCGTTGCTCAGGGTGATCCGGCGGCCTTCGTCCATGCGGTGCGCGGCCTGGTCGACATTGAAGGTCGTCAACTCGTTCTTGCCGCGCAGGTCGATCGCATTGCCCAGCAAAACGTTGGCCTTCTCGCCCTTGGGGGTGTCGGCCATGCGTGTTTCTCCCAGCAGTTCGGCGTTGCCATCGCGGTCGATGGTAAGTACGCGCAGGTAACCGGCCGGAAGCGTGTCGAAGGCGTCGAAGCGTAGTTTGCTGGCCACTTCCTGGCTATCGCCCAGGTTGAAGGCGCGGTTGATCATCGGCTGGCCTGGCTGGAAGCCCGTGCCGGGTAGCTCATAGACGCTCTCGCGCTCACAGGCTACGTCGCGCGTGGTGTAAAGCGGTACCTGGCTGATACTGCCGTCGGGAAGCGTCACGGCCCCCGGCAAGGTGTAGGTGCGGTAGTCGCCGAGTGTCTGCTGGCGCAGGTCGACGCTCGATGCGTTCGCCATGAACAACTTGTCGCTGCGCATCGCCGGGGCCGGTGCCGCGGCATAGGCCACGGGCTTCTCCATGTTCGGCGACCCGGCCACCAGTTTGACCTGGGCATCGGTCCAGTCGCGGCCGCTGCGGTTGGCGACGCTGGCGCGCGCCTGGAAGTTCATGCGGCAGGTACCGCCGGCCGCCAGCGTGCCGATGTAGGAGGCGCGCCAACCCAGGCCCTGGGTGGGGTAATCCAGCGCCGCGGCATCGTTGCCGGCGCTGCCGTCGGCCACGCGCACGTTAAGCGTGGCGCCGGTATCGGGGAAATCGCCATGCGAGGACACCGCGGCGAAATCCCGGACCACGACGGTGGACCCTGCGCCATCGCGAAGTTGCAGGCCATCACCGGCCCGCAACAGGGTGCCGGTGGCGATGGGCTGACCAGACGTGCCGATCACAGTCACCTGCTTGCCCACCATGGCCGCCAAGGTGGCGCTACCGCCGGCAGCCGAGGTGAGTCGCTGCGAGGCGACGCGCGCCTTGCCGGAAAAGCGCAGGGATAACGCCTCGGTATCGAGGAAATAGGGAAAGCCGCCCAGCACGATGTCCTGGCTACCGCCGGTGAGCGCGATGTCCCGCTTCTCGTGCACCACGGCGTAGCCGTCCTGTACCGGCCCGCTGGCCTGCACGCTGAACAGTTGCGCGCCATCAGCACGATAGATCGTAAGGTTCACGCCGTCGGCGGCGAAGGCCACCGGAGTGGCAGCAAGGAAGCCGAGCAGGCAGGCAAGCGGTCGCTTGGTCACGGACGAACTCCATTCGTGGCGGGTCCGCCGATCATAACGACCACGAATGAACAAAAGGGAAGGTCAGTCAGCCAACGTGCGCTCGCCCGCCTTGCGAATGGCCGCCGGCAATGGCACGGGCTTGCCGTCGCGGGGATTCATCCACACCAGCACAACATTGCCGTCGCTGTACAGGAGGTGGCGATCGCCGGCGTCGACGATTCGGTGGGCGATGGTGAGCGAGCTGTTGCCCACCCGTTCGCAGAAAAGCTCCACCGCCAGCTCGGCCGGCCAGCCGATGGGTGCGCGGTAGTTGAGCGAGCTTGCCGCCAGTACCGGCACGGCGTTCTCGTCGTACCAGCCCGGCACATGGCTAAGCCATTGCAGGCGGGCCTCTTCCAGATAGGTGAGGTAGCTGGAATTGTTGACGTGGTTGAATGCGTCAAGGTCCCTCCAGCGAACGCCGATGGGTGCGCGATGGAGGAGACCCGGAATATCTTCCATGGCGGTTTGGGTCACGCCGTCTTCCTTTTCTTCTCGGCCGGTTGCGTTGTTGCGGCAGCTTTGCCGGCCTTGGCCGGGGCGGCGACCTTGGTGGCGGCGACCTTGCCATTTTTCCTGGCCGTTGCCGGCCTGGCTTGCGTGGCCAGGTGTGATTTGAGGAATCGACCGGTGTGCGATGACGGCGTGGCTGCCACCGTCTCGGGCGTACCGTTGACCAGGATGCGGCCACCACCGGCGCCACCCTCGGGGCCGAGGTCGACTACCCAGTCAGCCGTCTTGATCACGTCCAGGTTGTGCTCGATCACCACCACGGTGTTGCCCTGTTCCACCAGTTGGTGCAGCACGTCCAGGAGCTGCTCGATGTCATGGAAGTGCAGGCCCGTGGTGGGCTCGTCCAGGATGTAAAGCGTGCTGCCGGTATCGCGCTTGGACAATTCCTTGGACAGTTTCACGCGCTGGGCCTCGCCGCCGGAAAGCGTGGTGGCACTCTGTCCGAGCTTGATGTAGTCAAGCCCCACCGCACGCAGCGTGTCGAGCTTGCGCGCGATCACCGGCACCGGTTCGAACAGTTTCAATGCGTCCTCCACCGTCATCTCCAGCACGTCGGCGATGGTATGGCCCTTGTAGTGGATCTCCAGCGTTTCGCGGTTGTAGCGCTTGCCGTGGCACACATCGCATGGCACGTACACATCCGGCAGGAAATGCATCTCCACCTTGATCATGCCGTCGCCTTCGCAGGCTTCGCAGCGACCGCCGCGCACGTTGAAGCTGAAGCGGCCAGGCAGGTAGCCCCGCGCGCGCGATTCGGGTACCTGGGAGAACAATTCCCGCAACGGGGTAAACAGGCCCGAATAGGTGGCCGGGTTCGAACGCGGCGTGCGGCCGATCGGCGACTGGTCGATGTCCACCACTTTGTCGAACAGTTCCAGGCCCTCGATCGACTCGTATGGCGCGGGCTGCATCGATGAGCCATTGAGTTCGGCGGCGGCCAGGGCGAACAGTGTGTCGTTTACCAGCGTGGATTTGCCCGAACCCGATACACCAGTGATGCAGGTGAACGTGCCAGTGGGGATTTCAAGATCCACGCCCTTGAGGTTGTTGCCGGTGGCGCCGCGCAGGGCCAGCCAGTAGTCGTCCTTGGCCTGGCGCCGCTTTTCGGGAACCGCGATGCCGCGTTTGCCTGACAGGTACTGGCCGGTGACCGAACGCGGCGCCTTCAACAGATCGGCAAGCGTTCCCTGGGCCACGATCTCGCCACCGTGCACACCTGCCCCCGGGCCGATGTCCAGTACATGGTCGGCGGCACGGATGGCGTCTTCGTCGTGTTCGACGACGATCACGGTGTTACCGAGGTCGCGAAGGCGCGTGAGCGTGCCCAGCAGGCGCTCGTTGTCGCGCTGGTGCAGGCCGATGGAGGGTTCGTCCAGCACGTACATCACGCCTACCAGGCCCGCGCCGATCTGGCTGGCCAGGCGGATGCGCTGCGCCTCACCGCCGGAGAGCGAATCGGCCTGGCGATCGAGCGTGAGGTAGTTCAGCCCCACATCGTTCAAGAAGGTAAGGCGCTCGGCGATCTCCTTGACGATCTTTACCGCGATTTCATTGCGCCAGCCGGTGAGTTTTAAGGTGCCGAAGAATTTAAGCGAATCGTCGATGGGGAGCGCCGTGATCACCGGCAAGGGCTGGTCGGCAACAAACACATTTCGCGCCGAACGGTTCAGGCGCTGTCCGCCGCAGTCGGGGCAGGGATGGTCGCTGATGTACTTGGCCAGTTCCTCGCGCACCGCGGCCGATTCGGTTTCCTTGTAGCGGCGCTCAAGGTTGGGCAGGATCCCTTCGAAACGATGCTCGCGGGTAACCTTGCCGCCACGCTCGGTGAGGTAGCGGAAGGCGATGACGTCCTTGCCGGAGCCATGCAGCACGGCCTGTTTGGCTTTGGCGGGAAGACCCTGCCATGGTTCATCAGGATCGAAGCCGTAGTGCTTGGCCAGCGACATGATCAGCTGGAAATAATGCGCGTTGCGCCGGTCCCAGCCTCGGATCGCGCCGCCGGCAAGGCTCAGTTCCGGATGACCCACCACGCGCGTGGCATCGAACACCTGGGTCACGCCCAGGCCGTCGCAACCCGGGCAGGCGCCGGTGGGCGAGTTGAAGGAGAACAGCCGCGGCTCGAGTTCCGGAAGCGAGTAGTCGCACAGCGGGCAGGAGTAACGCGAGGAATACAGTTGCTCGGGCGCTTTGGCATCGTCCATGTTGACCACGATGGCAATGCCGTCGCCCAGCCGCAGCGCTGTTTCGAACGATTCGGCCAGGCGCTGCTTGATATCCGCGCGCGGCTTGAAACGATCGATCACCGCTTCGATCGTGTGTTTCTGGCGCAAGGTAAGAGGCGGTACGGCGTCGAGGTCGTACACCACGCCATCGACGCGTGCGCGCACGAATCCCTGGGCGCGCATCTGCTCGAACACCTGTACGTGCTCGCCCTTGCGGTCGCGGATCACCGGGGCCAGCAGCATCCAGCGCGTGTCGGCATCCAGGGCCAGGGTGTTGTCCACCATCTGGCTTACCGTCTGCGCTTCCAGCGCGATGCCGTGGTCGGGACAGCGCGGGGTGCCCACGCGGGCGTAAAGCAGGCGCAGGTAGTCGTAGACCTCGGTGATGGTGCCCACGGTGGAACGCGGGTTGTGCGAGGTCGACTTCTGCTCGATCGAGATGGCCGGTGAAAGGCCCTCGATATGGTCGACATCGGGTTTTTCCATCATCGACAGGAATTGCCGGGCATACGCGGAAAGCGACTCCACGTAACGACGCTGGCCTTCGGCGTAGATGGTGTCGAAGGCCAGCGAGGATTTACCCGAGCCGGACAATCCCGTGATCACGATCAGCTTGTCGCGCGGGAGGTCCAGGTCGATGTTCTTGAGGTTATGCGTGCGGGCGCCGCGTATGCGGATGGTATCCATGACGCCTTAGATGGGGAGAAAACGCCATGATAGCAAGCTGCGGTACACGCTCCGTCGAAGGAGAATTTAATATCCGGTCCAGGGCGGTGATCTACACTCCGGCGCCTTGTGTTGGAAGGTTCAAGCCGGAGGAAAGGTCCCATGCGTGCGGTGTTGCGTTTGATCCCGGGCTTTGCCCTGGCCGTGTTGTCCTTGGCCGCCCCCGGTGCCCCTGTTGCCGCGCCTGCCCCGGTCGTCTCCGGAGCCCCGGCCACCGCCACCCAGGTGCACGACCTGATCGTGCTGATGGGCGTTCCGCAGAGCCTGAACGACATGAACCAGCAGATGGCCGCGGCGATGAAGGGCCACCGCCCCTGCATCGACGACCAGGTTTGGTCCGGTTTCATCAACGATGGCAACCGCCAGGAACTGCTCGACGCGATGATTCCGGCTTACCAGAAGCATTTCACCGGGGAGGAAATCGACGGGCTGCTGAAGTTCTATCGCTCGCCGCTGGGCCAGAAGGTGATTTCCCAGATGCCCGAGGTATTCGCCGAGAACGTGAAGGTCACCCGCGAATGGGGCGAAAAGCGTCGCGACCAGCTGGTGGGGGAACTGAAGGCCAAGGGCCAGCTCGACGCCGACGGCCAGTGTCCGGGCACCAGGGAAAAGCCCGGCATGATTCCGCCGGAGGTCGCTTCGGGGCCAGAGCCTGCCCGCAAGGCCTCTTCCCACAAGAAATCGACGAAAAAATCTTCTTCCAAGGCACCGGCCAAGTCCACCGCAAAGCCGGCAGCCAAAACGCCTGCGAAGGCGCCAGCAAAGGCTCCAGCCAAAAAACCGGTGAAAAAGACCGGTTCGAGTGGTTCGACGACCCCCGCCAGCTCAACCTAACCCCCTAAAAACAGTCGGGTTGTTGACCCTGGTGAACACGGTCCTGTATGATCGCCGGTTCGCAACACCCAAATAATAACTACACAAGGGCTTTTCCATGAGTTACGCAGTCATCAAGACTGGCGGAAAGCAGTACCGCGTGATGCAGGGCGAGATCCTGCGCGTGGAACTGCTCGACGCCGAAGTCGACGGTACGGTCAACTTCGACCAGGTCCTCCTGGTGGGCGAAGGCGATTCGATCACCGTCGGTGCCCCGGTCGTTACCGGTGCCGTCGTCACCGCCAAGGTGCGCGCCCACGGCCGCCACGATAAAATCCGCATTATCAAGTTCCGTCGCCGCAAGCACCACAAGAAGCAGATGGGACACCGTCAGCATTACACCGAAATCGAGATCACTGGCATCACTGCCTGATCGGCCGGAGGAATTAAGTCATGGCACATAAGAAAGGCGTAGGTTCCAGCCGCAACGGTCGCGACTCGAACCCGAAGTACCTGGGCGTGAAGATCTATGGTGGCCAGGCTGTTGAAGCCGGCAACATCATCGTCCGCCAGCGCGGTACCAAGTTCCACGCAGGTGTTGGCGTCGGCCTCGGCCGCGATCACACCCTGTTCGCCCTGGTCGATGGCACCGTCGCGTTCAAGACGCGTGGTGACAAGGGTCGCAAGTTCGTCGACGTCGTCACGGCGTAAATCGCCGCCGGCTTCGAAGCGATGGCCCCGCCCACCGGCGGGGCTTTTCGTTTCTGGCCTTTCCACATTCAGGTTGCTTTCCATCATGAAATTCGTCGACGAAGCCATCATCAAGGTCATTGCCGGGGACGGCGGCAACGGCTGCATCAGCTTCCGCCGCGAAAAATTCATTCCATTCGGCGGCCCCGACGGGGGTGACGGCGGCGGCGGCGGTTCAGTGTGGCTGGTTGCCGACGAAGGCCTCAATACCCTGGTCGATTTCCGCCATCAGCGCGCCTTCCGCGCCCAGCGCGGGCAAAACGGCATGGGCAGCCAGATGTACGGCAAGGGCGGCGAAGACACCGACATCCGCGTGCCGGTAGGTACCGTGGTGACCAACGTCGACACCGACGAGATCATCGGCGACCTCACCGTCAACGGCCAGCGCCTGCTGGTGGCCGAAGGCGGCCGCGGCGGTCTGGGCAACATCCACTTCAAGAGCTCGGTGAACCGCGCGCCGCGCAAGTCCACCCCGGGCACTTCGGGCGACATGCGCGAGCTGAAGCTGGAACTGAAGCTGCTGGCCGACGTCGGCCTGCTTGGCTTTCCCAATGCCGGCAAGTCCACCTTCATCCGCGCCGTGTCGGCGGCCACCCCACGCGTGGCGGACTACCCCTTCACCACCTTGCACCCGAATCTGGGTGTAGTGCGCATCGGCACCGACCAGAGTTTCGTGGTGGCCGACATCCCGGGCCTGATCGAAGGCGCCGCCGACGGCGCAGGCCTCGGCATCCAGTTCCTGCGCCACGTTTCGCGCACCAGCCTGTTGCTGCACGTGGTGGACATCGCACCGATCGACGGTGGCGATGCGGTGGATCAGGTCAGGGCCATTGAGCAGGAACTCGCCAAGTTCAACCCAGAGCTCCTGGAGCGTCCCCGCTGGCTGGTAATGAACAAGGCCGATGTACTGGACGAAGACGAGCGCCAGGCGCGTGCGAAAGAGATCGTCGAGCTGCTCGAATGGAAGGATCCCTGGTTCCTCATCTCGGCCATTTCCCGCGAAGGCACCTGGGACGTCTGCCAGAAGGTCCAGCAGTTCTTCGATGCGGCCCGCGCCGCAGCCCGCGACGCCGATGAGGCCTCGGCCGACGTGCGCATGCGCGAAGTCTGACGACGCTCGAGCGTGGTCGAGGAGCCGGAGAGCGGCGGAGGCGGGGGCGGACACCCTCGTCGCTCCGGTTACACCGGCGCTTGGGAGAAGAGGCCGCTGCGCGACTTTTTCTTATGGCTGCGCCCCGGCGCGCCCGCGCAGCGGGCGGGGATTTTCGAGGCGGCCTTTGGCCTTCGCGAAAACGGCCGGCCGGGGCCGGCCCCCTACGGGCCTGTTCCGCCCGCCGCGCTCGGTTCCACAAGTCGCTGACGAGGGTGTCCGCCCCCGCCTCCGCCGCTCTCCGGCTCTTCGGTCGTCCGAGGTCGCGTGGGGGGAGAGAAGGGACAAGAGGCGCGTGGGGTTTGCCGTGCACTCTGGGTTACGTCGTATACGAGCCACCATGTGCCCTCTCGCAACGTTCCTTTCCGCTACCTCGCCGTTCGTTAGGTCCGGTGGGGTTTGCGTCGCTCGGTGCGACTGGCGCAGGCGAGGGCTTCGGCTGGATCAGGCCCGCAGGGGGACGGCCATGGATGGCCGGCCGTTTTCGCTGAGCCATGGATGGCGAGTCGAAAACCCCCGGCCGAAGCCCGACCCGACGGGGCGCAGCCATCGGACACGGCCGCGCAGCGGCATCCTTACCCTAGGGTCGCCGCAGCCCGGAGCACCGAGCGACGCAAACCCCGCCGGTTCCTCGCGACCACGCTCGAGCAAAAAAAAACCGGCCATCGGCCGGTTTTCTTACGCCTTACGAAAAGCTCAAGCCAGTTCGCGGATCTTCGCGTTCAGGCGGCTCTTGTGGCGGGCGGCCTTGTTCTTGTGGATCAGGCCGCGGGCGGCGTAGCGATCCATCAGAGGCGTGGCGGTGGCATAGGCTTCGGTGGCGGCTGCCTTGTCCTTGGCCTCGATTGCCTTGACCACCTTCTTCAGTGCGGAACGCACCATGGAACGCGCGGAGACGTTACGCAGGCGGCGCTGCTCCGACTGACGCGCACGCTTCTTCGCGGACTTGATGTTGGCCAAGGGAAACTCCGAATCTGTAGGTTGGGCTTGAAAAAGACGCTAATTGTGGCGCCAATGCGCCGCTGCGTCAACAGCTTAGGCCGGTGACGTTACCGGCCACGGGCCAGGCAAGTTACTGCCGGCAGGGCCGAAGGCCAGCATTTTGCCACAGATTTGCCTGTCATGTGGGATGGCTGCCCTGTCAGACTATGACGCCCGCGCGCCTTCCGGCCGCGAACTTCCGTTTCATAGAGGCCGCGACCGTCGCATGAAGTCCCCCAGCATGTTCCGTGGGCTGCTCTCCTTCAGCAGCATGACGATGGTGTCCCGAGTGCTGGGTCTGGTCCGCGACCAGGCCATCAGTTATGCCTTCGGAGCCACGGCCGCCACGGACGCCTTCTGGGTGGCCTTCCGCATCCCGAATTTCATGCGCCGGCTGTTTGCTGAAGGATCGTTCTCCACCGCTTTCGTGCCGGTGTTCACCGAGGTCAAGCAGACGCGCCCGCACGCGGATTTGCGTGAGTTGATGTCGCGTGTATCGGGCACGCTGGGCGGCGTATTGATGGTGGTCACGGCGCTTGGGCTGATTTTCACGCCCCAACTCACGGATATCTTCGTCCACGACGATCCGGTGAAGTACGACCTGATGGTGCAGCTGCTGCGCCTGACTTTCCCGTTCCTGCTGTTCGTCTCGCTGACCGCGCTGGCTGGCGGGGCGTTGAACAGTTTCCATCGCTTCGCCATGCCCGCACTGACACCGGTGATCCTGAACCTGTGCATGATCGCCGGCGCGTTGTGGTTGGCGCCGCGCATGCATACGCCGATCCTGGCCTTGGGGTGGGCGATCCTGGCGGCCGGTATTCTGCAACTGTTGTTCCAGGTGCCGAGCCTGGCAAAGCTCGATTTGCTGACTTTGCCACGCTGGGGCTGGTCGCACCCGGATGTGCGCCGGGTCATGAAGCTGATGGTGCCGACTCTGTTCGGTTCGTCCGTCGCACAGATCAACCTGTTGCTCGATACCGTGGTAGCGGCGTTGCTGATCAACGGTTCACAAACCTGGTTGTCGCAGGCTGACCGCTTCCTGGAACTGCCCCTGGGCGTGTTCGGCGTAGCCCTTGGCACGGTGATCCTGCCGTCATTGTCGCGCCACCATGTAGCCACTGATAGCGCCGGGTTTTCGCGAGCTCTGGACTGGGGCCTTCGGATCACCCTGTTGATCGCCGTGCCGGCCATGTTTGCGTTGATGCTTCTGGCTGAACCGCTCGTTTCCACGCTGTTCCAGCATGGCAAGTTCACCGCCTTCGATACACGGATGTCCTCCCTATCGATCACCGCGCTGTCTTTTGGCCTGCCGGCCTTTGCCCTGGTCAAGGTGTTGTTGCCGGCGTTTTATTCGCGCCAGGACACCAAGACCCCGGTTCGGGCAGGTGTGGCTTCGCTGGTGCTGAACATGGTTTTCAACGGCTTGTTCCTGCTGCTGCTTTTTTCCCTGTGGGCACCGGACGACATCAAGGCCGGATCGTGGATCGAAGGGCTGTCGAAGGTGCCGGGCCTGCACATGGCGCTGGGCATGGCCAGTGCGCTGGCCAGCTACGTGAACCTGGCATTGCTGTGGTACTGGCTGCGCAAGGCCGGGGTGTATGTGCGCCAGCCGGGTTGGAGCCGCCACCTGGGCCGCCTGGGTGCGTCCTGCACGGTGATGATCGCCGTGTTGGTGCTCGGACTGTACCTGGCCCCGGCCTGGCCGGGCATGGACGTGCACCACCGCATCGGCTGGCTGTTTGCCCTGATCGCCGCCGGTGGGGGAGGCTACCTGGCCACGCTGTTCGCCCTGGGCTTTCGCCTGCGTGAATTACGCGAGCACTAAGGTCCCGGCGCGTTGTGCGCCGCAACGCTGCGGCTATACTGGCTGGATGACCTTTTTCCCAAGCTCCATGCCGGTTGCCGGCCTGCCAGGGGCCCGCTGAACGATGGCCCTGCGGTTGTTCCGTGACACTTCCGGGCCGTCCATCGCGCCGGGCGGCAGCATCGTTGCCATCGGTGCCTTCGACGGGCTGCATCGTGGTCACCAGTCGTTACTGGACACCGTGCATGAGCGCGCCGTGGCGAAGCATGTGTCCGCCGCAGCGATCAGCTTCGAGCCTTTACCCCGCGCGTTCTTTTCGCCGCAGCCCCTGCCGCGCCTGTCCACCGTGCGCGAGAAACTCCAGGGCATGGAGGCAGCCAGGCTCGATGCCGTGCTGATGCTTCGTTTCAACCAGAAGCTCACTGCCATGCCGGCGGAAGATTTCATCACGCATGTCCTGGTCGGGCGGATGAACGCACGCGAAGTCTGGGTGGGCGCCGATTTCCGCTTCGGCCACGGCCGCAGGGGTGATTTCGCCATGCTCGAACGCATGGGTGCGCAACTGGGGTTTACGGCCCACGCCCTGCCACCCGTGGAAATCGAGGGCGTGCGCGTGTCGTCATCGCGTGTCCGCGCACTGCTGGCTGAAGGCTGCTTTGCCGAAGTGCTGCCGTTGCTCGGGCGTCCGTTCGTGATCGAGGGCCATGTGGAACATGGCAACAAGCTGGGCCGCACCCTTGGATATCCCACCGCGAACATCCATCTTCGTAAGCGTGTGAGTCCGATCCAGGGCATTTTTTCCGTGCGCATCGGCGTGGGCGAAGGGCCGTGCAGCTGGCCCGGCGTGGCGAGCCTTGGCGTGCGGCCCACGGTCAATAGCGTGGCCGAACCCCTGCTGGAGGCGCACCTGTTTGATTTTTCCGGCGACCTTTACGGGCGCCGCGTGGCAGTGGAGTTCGTTACCAAGCTCCGGGACGAGCAGAAATTTGCCGATCTGGACACGCTCACCGCACAAATGAAGCTCGACGAGACCCACGCCCGCCAGGCGCTTGGCATGAACCCCATCCTCGTCGACGCATGACGACCCTTTCGCATCACCGGTTGCCGACATGAGCCAGGACTACAAGAACACGATCAACCTGCCGCAGACGAATTTCCCGATGCGCGGCGACCTGCCCAAGCGCGAGCCGGGCTGGCTGGCGCATTGGGAGAAGATCGGTCGCTACCAGCAGATCCAGGCCAGGACCGCCCACCGCGACCGCGTGTTCGTACTGCATGACGGCCCGCCCTACGCCAACGGCGTGATCCACCTTGGCCACGCGGTGAACAAGGTGCTCAAAGACGTCGTGGTCAAATCCAAGCTGCTGGCCGGCAACCGCTCGCCGTATGTTCCCGGGTGGGACTGCCACGGCCTGCCCATCGAAATCGCCATCGAGAAGAAATTCGGCAAGGTGGGCGACAAGCTCGATGCCGTGGCCTACCGGCAGAAGTGCCGGGAATATGCACTCGAGCAGATCGACCTGCAGCGCGTGGACTTCAAACGCCTGGGCGTGCTGGGCGACTGGGAACATCCCTATCGCACCCTCGATGCCAAATACGAAGCCGACATGCTGCGCTCGCTGGCGCGCATCGTTTCCAACGGGCATGTGGTGCGCGGTGCCAAGCCGGTGTACTGGTGCTTCGACTGCGGTTCGGCCCTGGCCGAGGCCGAGATCGAATACGCCGATAAAACCTCCCCCGCGGTAGACGTGGCCTACGCTGCGATCGAACCTAAGTCACTGGCGGCGAAGTTCGGCGTGGCTTCGGAAGACGCCGTTGTCGCCGTGCCGATCTGGACCACCACACCTTGGACGTTGCCGTCCAGCCAGGCCGTGGCGCTGGGGCCTGAGATCCCCTACGTGCTGGTGGAAGGCCCGGCGGTCGATGGCCGCCGCATGCTGCTGGTACTGGCCGAGGCCCTGGCCGAGAAGGCCCTGGCGCGTTACGGCATAACCGACGTGCGCGTGCTTGGCACTGTCCAGGGCGCGGTGCTCGAAAACGAACTGCTGCATCACCCGTTCTACGACCGCAAGCTGCCGGTGATCATGGGCGAGCACGTGTCGGACGAAGACGGTACCGGCGCCGTGCACACCTCGCCCGATCACGGCGCGGAGGATTTCGCCGTGGCCCAGGGCTATGGCATCGGACCGCTGAACTATGTCGACGGCCGCGGCGTCTATCGCGCCGACGTGCCGCCCTTTGGCAGCCTGCAACTGGCCGGCCTGCACATCTGGAAGGCCAACGACCTTATCGTCGAGGCGCTGCGCGGCACCGGCATGCTGCTGGCCTCGGCCAAGCTGACGCACAGCTATCCGCATTGCTGGCGCCACAAGACATCACCGGTGATCTTCCGCGCCACGCCGCAGTGGTTCATATCGATGGAACAGGCCGACCTTCGCCGCACAGCGCTGGATTCGATCAAGCAGGTTCGCTGGATCCCGGGCTGGGGAGAAGAGCGCATCTCGGGCATGATCGCCGGCCGCCCCGACTGGTGCATCTCGCGCCAGCGTACCTGGGGCGTGCCGATCGCACTGTTCGTGGACAAGGCCACGCACGAGCCACATCCACGCAGCGTGGAACTGCTCGAAGAGGTCGCCAGGCGGGTGGAAGTGGGCGGCATCGATGTCTGGTTCTCGCTCGACGCGCATGACCTCCTGGGCGACGAGGCCGACCGCTACGAGAAAGTCACCGACGTCCTGGACGTCTGGTTCGATTCCGGTGTCAGCCATTTCGCCGTGATCGGCGCGCGCCCGGAACTGCAGGCGGGCGGGGCCAGCGATTACAAGGTGATGTACCTGGAAGGCAGCGACCAGCACCGTGGCTGGTTCCATTCATCGCTGTTGACCTCCGCTGCCATTCACGGCCGCGCACCCTACGAGGAAGTGCTTACGCACGGCTTCACCGTGGACGCGCAGGGCCGCAAGATGTCCAAGTCGCTCGGCAACGGCATCGAGCCGCAGGACATCATGAAGACCATGGGCGCGGACATCCTTCGCCTTTGGATCTGCAGCACCGACTACCGCAACGAGATGTCGCTGTCGGATGAGATCTTGAAGCGCGTGGCCGACACCTATCGCCGCATCCGCAATACCGCGCGCTTTCTGCTGGGTAACCTCGAAGGCTTCGATCCGGCGCAACACCTGCTGCCCGTGGCCGATTGCCTGCCGCTGGACCAGTGGGCGATCCAGGCCTGCGTGGACACGCAACAGGCCGTGGTGGCCGCGTACGATCGTTACGACTTCCCGGAGGTCGTGCAACGCGTGCAGAACTACTGCACCAACGAGCTGGGCGCGCTGTACCTGGACATCACCAAGGACCGCCTCTACACCATGCCCACGGCCAGCGTCGGCCGCCGCAGCGCGCAGAGCGCGATGTACCGCATCCTGGAATCGCTGGTGCGCTGGCTGGCACCGATGACCAGCTTCACCGCCGAGGAAATCTGGGCGTCGATGCCAGGCGAGCGCAGCGAATCGGTGCTCTTCGAAACATGGTACGAAGGCCTGGAAGGCCTGCAGGCAAAGCCGGAACAACGCCGCTACTGGACAGACCTGCTTGCCATCCGCGACAGCGCTTCGCGCGTGCTCGAGGGTATGCGCAAGGCCGGCGACATCGGTGCGTCGCTGGAGGCGCAGGTCGATGTATTCCTGGACGATGCACTGCTGGCCCGCTACACGCCAGCGGCGAGTGAACTGCGCTTCGTCTTCATTACTTCCGAGTTGACCCTCGCGCCGCTGGCGGCCAAGCCTGCGAATGCGGTGAAGGTGGAGTTGGCCGAAGGTGAGGCGTGGCTGGCAGCGTCCGTGCGCACGGCCACCAAGTGCATACGCTGCTGGCACCTTCGCTACGATGTCGGTGTGCGTGCCGACCATCCGGAGATCTGCGGCCGCTGTGTCGAAAACGTCGCCGGCCAGGGCGAGGTGCGCCAGTGGTTCTGAGGACGGAGAAACCCGCCAGCGCGCTGGCGTGGCTGTGGTTGTCGCTGGTGGTTATCGCGCTGGACCAGCTCACCAAGTTCTGGGCACTCGGCGCGCTGGCGCCAGCAGGCATGCCGCACCCGGTGATCCCGGGTTTTCTCAACTGGACGCTGGCCTTCAACACGGGCGCTGCCTTCAGCTTCCTGGCCACCGGCTCGGGCTGGCAGCGCTGGTTCTTCGTGCTGCTGGCGGTCGTCATAAGCATTGCCCTGGCTGCGTGGCTCAAGAAGACGCCTCGTGGCGACTGGAAATCGGCCTTGCCGCTGGCGCTGGTGATTGGCGGAGCCGTGGGCAACCTGATCGACCGGCTGCACGCGGCCCAGGTCACCGATTTCATCGAGGTGTACTGGCGCACCTATTACTACCCGGTATTTAACGTGGCCGACTGCGCCATTTCCGTGGGCGCGGTGCTGCTGGTGCTGGGCAGCCTGTTCCAGGGGAAGAAAACCACCGCCGTGCGATAATCGCGGCCATGGATATCCTCCTTGCCAATCCCCGTGGGTTCTGCGCCGGCGTCGACCGCGCCATCGCCATCGTCGATCGTGCGCTGGAGTCCTATGGCGCACCCATCTATGTCCGGCACGAGGTGGTACACAACCGCTACGTGGTGGAACGCCTGCGAGCGGACGGCGCCGTGTTCGTCGAAGAGCTCACCGACGTCCCCGACGGCGCTACCGTGATTTTCAGCGCCCACGGCGTGCCCAAGGCCGTGCGTGAGGAAGCCGACCGCCGCGGGCTTACCGTGTTCGACGCCACGTGCCCGCTGGTAACCAAGGTACACATGGAAGTCGCCCGCCTGGGACGCGCCGGCTACGACGTGGTGCTGATCGGTCACGGCGGCCACCCGGAAGTCGAGGGCACCATGGGTCAGTGGAACCGCGCCCACACCGGAGCCATCCACCTGGTGGAGTCAGTGGAGCAGGTGGCAGGCTTCAATCCGGCGCAGCCGGAAAAGCTCGCCTTTGTCACCCAGACCACCTTAAGCGTGGATGACACCATCGCCATCATCAAGGCGCTGCGCGAGAAATTCCCGGCCATCGAAGGCCCGCGCAAGGACGACATCTGCTACGCCACGCAGAACCGCCAGGATGCCGTGCGCCGGTTGGCCGACGCGGTAGACCTGGTGCTGGTGGTGGGGTCGGTCAACAGTTCCAACTCCAACCGCCTGCGCGAACTTGCCCAGAAGCAGGGCGTGCGTGCCTATCTGATCGACGGTGCCGAGCACATCGAGAAGGCCTGGCTGGAAGGCGCCACGCGCGTGGGCGTTACTGCCGGTGCCTCCGCGCCGGAGAAACTGGTCAGGGAAGTGATCGCCCGCCTGCAGACCTGGGGTGCCGGCACGGTGAGCGAGCTGGACGGCGAAGCTGAGAACATCACCTTTGCCCTGCCGCGCGAACTGCGCATGGCTGCCAGCTAGGCTTGCGCCCAAGCCCCCAAGCCCCCTAAAATCCCGCCTCTTCGCCGGAATAGCTCAGTTGGTAGAGCGGCGCATTCGTAATGCGTAGGTCGTAGGTTCGATTCCTATTTCCGGCACCATATTTTGCAATAAAAACAGCGACATACGTGCATCAACGTATGTCGCTGTTTTATTTGTACGCCCTGGTCCCTGATCGGGCGCGCGGCAAATTTGCTTATGTCATGATTGCCACGATGGCATGAGCGCCGAGTCTCCAGGCCGTCATCGAAGTTCCCACAGCCATGAACATAGTCGGGCCGGGTGCGTCGACCTGCGCTCCGTCAAAGGGGGCCGAGCATGCTGCTGCGGATCAACCTGATACTGCTTGTCGCCTTTGCGCTCGGTATGTTCGCGATCTCCCTCATCGTAACGGCGACGCTGCAGGAAAACGCAACGCGCGAAGTGCTTGCCCAGGCTGGTTTGATGATGGACAGCGCTGCGGCGATCCGCTTCTACACCGAGACCGAGATCGGACCATTGCTCGGCGACAAGTTGGCCAGCGCGTTCCGCCCCCAGAGCGTGCCGTTCTATGCCGCGACGCAGAACTTCCTCACGCTGCACAAGAAGCACCCTGAGTACTCCTACAAGGAAGCCACGCTCAACCCGACCAATCCACGCGACCGCGCGACGGATTGGGAGGCAGACATCGTGCAGCGCTTCCGTAACGACAGCGGCACCAGGCAAGTAAGTGGGATACGCGACACCCCGATGGGCAGGTCCCTCTACCTGGCGCGTCCCATCCGGGTCGATGCCGGTTGTTTGGGGTGTCACAGCCTGCCGTCAGCGGCACCGGCAACCATGCTGGCACGCTATGGCAGCGATAACGGATTCGGCTGGCAGCCTAACGAAGTGGTCGGCGCGCAGATCGTCTCGGTGCCCTTCGACAGTGCCCAGTCGAGCGCCGGACGTGTCCGCCGCGACGTGCTGATCGCTATCGCCGCGATGCTCGCAGGCGTGTGGCTGGTCATCAATGCATCGCTTTATGTACTGGTCATCCGGCCGGTGCGCCGGATCGCGCGGATAGCCGACCAGGTGAGCCTTGGCGATACGGCGGCCGCGGATTTCCCGAGTGGCGGAGGACCTGAGGTGGCGGCGTTGTCGACCGCCTTTAACCGCATGCGCAAAAGCCTCGACAAGGCGCTGCGGATGCTGGGCGGCTGAGCCATGGCCCACGACCTGTTCGTCAGCTATTCGCAGCCCGATCGCGAGGCTGCCTTGGCACTTGTGCAGCGTCTGGAGGCACACGGCATCAGCGTATGGATAGCGCCGCGCGACGTATCCCCGGCAGCCGACTGGGCCGCCGAAATCATCGATGCGATTTCCAGTGCGCGTCTTATGGTGCTGGTTTTCTCCGGCAGCAGCAATGATTCAGGCCAGGTGCGGCGCGAAGTAGAACGGGCCGTGCACAAGCAAGTGCCGATACTGCCCTTTCGGATCGAGGATGTGCTGCCATCAAAGAGCCTGGAGTACTTCCTTAGCACACAACACTGGATGGATGCGTTCCCGCCACCCCTAGAACCTCACATCGATCGTCTGCGCGACTATCTGGATTCTGCCCTTGGCGGGAGCGCCGCCCATCACCCTTCCTCCGAACACCGTCCGTCGCCGGACACTGGACCGGCCGATATCTCCCATCCGGCCGGCGGCGTTGATGCGGTGCACTTGCGCTTACTCGAGACGGAACTGGCCAGGCGTATCGGGCCCGTCGCCGGGCACCTGGTACGTCGGGCTGCGAAGGGCGGCGGCGACCTGAATGTCCTCGCGCAGTGCCTTGCACAGGAAATTGACGGCGAGATGGAACGACGGATCTTCCTTGAAGCCTGCTGGCGGATCGGTGCGGGTAGATAGCGGGCGGCTGATGAGTCCGGCTCACACGCCATGACTTATGGCATCGAGCCTTGGCATCGGCGCGTATGCCCGCTAGCCTTCAATGCAGCCATGCCGGCCTGGGGAAAACCAATGAACACCACTGTGATAGACGTTCCGCCGTCGTTGCCGCTTGATGGCCGCCCGGGCTGGAAGCGCTGGCTGATCGATTCGCCGCTGGCACGTATCGTGATCTTTGCCTTCTTCCTGGCGGTGTCGCTCACGGTATTCAACTTTGCGCTCAAGCTGGTCGGCCTGCCCGGTGCAGGCCTGGCTTCGATGACACCTGCATCCACGTTGCGACGTCTGGTGATGATTATCCCGTTTGTACTGTCCTACTGGCTGTTGGTGCGCTTCATCGAGAAGCGACGCATCGCGGAACTTGCAGCGTCGCGCGCGCCCGTGGGTATCGTTGCGGGCCTGGTGGGCGGGGCATTCCTTTTCAGTGTGGTCGTTGGCGTGATCGCCCTGGCCGGTGGCTATCGGATCGATGGCTACAACAGTGAGGTTGCCTGGATCGCGCAGATCGTGATGTTGGGAATTGCCCCGGGTATCACCGAGGAAATCGTCTGCCGTGGCGTGCTGTTCCGTATCGTCGAGGAAGGCCTGGGCACGTGGGCCGCGCTGGTGATCTCGGCGTTGGTTTTTGGCGCTGCGCATCTTGGTAACCCGAATGCCACCCTGTGGAGTGCACTGGCCATTGCCATCGAAGCCGGCCTGCTGTTCGGCATGCTCTACAACGTGACCCGGTCGCTATGGCTTTGCATGGGCTTGCACGCGGCGTGGAACATCATGCAGGGAACCGTGTACGGTATTTCGGTCTCCGGGATCGCGCAGAAGGGTTGGATAGCACCGCGCATTTCCGGGCCCGACTGGTTGACTGGCGGCAGCTTTGGCGCCGAGGCATCGGTAGTTGCGCTGGGTTGTTGCAGCGTGCTCACGGTAGTGCTGGTGGTAGTCGCGCTGCGGCGCGGGACCCTGATAGCGCCCTCGTGGGTGCGCCGCCGGCCGGAGGCATCAAACGCCTGAGGCCCTGAGTGCAGGCAGGAACGTCTGGATGAACCACGCTAGCATGATGGGTCCCACGGCTGCGCCAATGGCCCACAGCATGCGCGATTGAAATTTGAGCAGGCATTGCTCGAACTTCCGTTCCAGGCGAAATTCCATCGCGGTCATGGCCACGCGCAGGTCGCCAGTCTCCGTGGTCATGGCCACGCGCAGGTCGCCAGTCTCAGTGGTCATGGTCGCGCGGAGGTTGCCAGTCTCAGTGGTCATGGCCGCGCGCAGGTCGCCAATTTCACGGCGTACGTCGCCAATTTCACCGCGTAATTCCGTGAACTGTTCCTGTCGCTTCGATGATTCGCTGTGGATGGTGTCCTTCAACGCATTGATGTCGTACCGCCATGCCTCGCGTTGAATGTGCTCTTCCACTCTGTGGAGCCCACTGCGAAGTTCGTCCACATCACGACGGATGTAGTTGATGTTCACTTCCATTCGAGCCATACGATCGTCCATGCCCGGATGATTGTGCGCTCCCGGGGATTCGTCAACCGGCGATGGCTGTTCCCTGTAAGGAATGCTCAAATTATTCGCGTCCATGATGATGGTGTCTCGATCGCGCTTGCTGAGCGTCGATTTTGCCGTGCGACATTGCCTACGTATGTCAGCTGGGATCTCGACTGCTGTCGGTGATGCATCCGACCATTCCGAGCATGGTGTCATGCGGGACTGCTCGCAGGCCGCGCATGACACTGATCATCGGGACGCCACGAGGATCAAGTGACAACGTCGCGCACGGACCTTCCTTCATACCGCCTGAGATGAAACACCCGGTGCAGGTTGTTCGCGCCAACCCAGCCGCCGCCGGCGGCCGCAAGAAACGCAAGGAACCCGCTCAGGAACGATACCCACATGCTCAACGAGGTGTAATGCGCCACGCGTTCGGCCTGCGCCGCGGTGGCGTTGCGGGCGGCCTGGGTCTGCGCCGACATCGACGCCAGTACACGCTGGGCTTCGGCGCCGCTGGCTCCGCGTGCTTCGATGAGGCGGCGTGCGGCGTCGTCGTGGCTCGCGATGAGCGCGGCGGTCACTGCCGAGTCGTTGCGTTCGCCGCGAAGCGCCTGGTGCACTTGCTCGTCGAGGATAGCCACTTCCTCGGTGGCCGGACCGCTGGCGACAATCGATGCGCCACCTCCGTTGCCGTGCGCCGCCGCAGCCACCGCGGCACCGCCCGTCGCTGCGTGGCCCAATCCCATGGCAATCCACAAAGCCGTGGCCGTCAAGGACAACCCCCATACGGCCACGCCTTGCAGAGCGCCCATGGTGTGTTCGAGCTGGTTGTCGAACCAGCTCGCCGCCATGCCACCCAGGAACAGGGCGGCAGCCCACGTCAGGACGAACCAAATGCCAGTACCGATGCCGATGCCCTTGGTTGTGCTGGCAAGGTCCGAAGCATCGAAAGCGGCGAACCCGAGGGCAAGTCCGGCCACGTACAGCAGGCCGGCGACGGCGGTGGCGACCAGCCAGCCGCCGAAGATGGCGCCCCAGGAAAGGCGCGGATAAGTCACGACGACCTCGGTCGCCGTGGAAGCTACGTAAGCCATGGTTTTTCTCCGTGCGATAGGGGGATCAGGCACAACCGCGCACGAGCGCGATCAGGATCAGCACGGGAATGGGTACGCCGAGCAACCACAGCACGACATAGCCGATGCCGCCTTTCTGCTTGCCGGGGGCGGCGACACCCTTCGACTCCGATGTTTCGTTCATTCAGTACTCCTCCCGCGTCCGGCCCTCCGGACGATCCGTGTCCGGAGGCTGGCCGGCGCCTCGTGCAGCGCCGGTGACGGGAAGATGACGGGTGCTAGATCAACGCACCCAGCCGCCGCCGTGATAACGCCAACCCGGGCCGCGATGCTCCCAGCGCGGGGGGGCCCAGCGATAGCCGGGACGAGCACGGACCCAATAGCCGCCGGCCCAGACGTGGCGCGAGCCGTTCCATCGCCAGTAGCCCGGCGCCCAGACGTAACCCACACGCGGCGGCGGGACACGTTCAAAGCGTGGCGGCGGCGGGGCAACGCGGGTGGTGACGACCACCACCTCGCGGGCTTGCACCGGTGCGGTGTATGCGGTGGCGCCGAGGCCCAGGCCGGCAAAGGCGGCGAGGGCAAGGGTTCGGGTAATCCGGTTCATCAGTCACTCCTCCAGCAACAGGCGGACCCACGTCCGCAGCAGGAAGAAAAAACGGTTGCGGACATAGAACGTTGACGGCGCGGGCCATGCCCGTTCAGGTTTCGCTGGGCTCCGGTAGCTCAAGCATCCCCGCCTGCCGCCGATACCGTCAGGTAAAGCGAAATTGTGTGGGGAGAACATGGACGGGAGCACCGAAGCCTGGCTTAACGACGCACTGGCTGAATATTCAGCCGGCTTCGGCGAGCACGCGGAAATGCTCGATCCACGCGGCGAACTGACATCGGCCTTGGCCCGCTTCGGCGCAAACCCGTATGCCATCGAGGCCTGGCGCCTGCTCGACGACGATTTGTCCGGCATGAGCCAGGAGATGAAGCGGCTGATGGCCTTCGATGTGTTCTGGATCGTCGAACGCGCCTTCACCGATCGTGACGGAATGGAATGGGCCTCGCCCGATGATGCCGGCCTGCACGGCCGCGCGGTGTTGCAAGCCATCGATACGCTGATGCGCATGGACCCGCACCTGTGTGAACAGGCCTGCGCCAAAGGTGAAACCGGCAGGGCGGTGGAGGGTTACCTGGCCAGTCGTGGTACCTGGATTCCGCAGGTGGACAGCCGTGGCGAGTACGCGGACCTCTTGTGTGCATCGTTGATGGGCCTGCGCACCGATGTCGGAAGCTGGGTGCAATCCAACGCCGACCAGGCCCGCCAGGACCATGTCAGCCGCCAGCGCCTGCGCATGATTGGCGAGTTGCACGATCTGCTGAACCAGCACCTGGGCCAGAGCCCCTCGCCGGTGGTTGCCGCCCTGGTCAATGCCACCTTCCCCCGACTGGCCCCGATCGATGCCGCGCAGGTGCATATCCTCCTGGGCGCGGTTGAACCATCGGCCAACGAGGCGAATTACTCGCCCTATCAAGACCACGCTTGAGCGCTTTCATTCATCCTTCGCCCCTGGGAGCGTTAATATCCGGGCCGACTCCCATGGAGACGCGCGATGACCCGGCTCGATGATTCCCTGATCACTGTCCGTGCTCCGCGTTCGGATGAAGGCAGCATCCGTTACGGCTGGAGTTACACCGTACTTAATGATGATGGCCACACGATCCTTGCCACCAGCGACAGCGGCAGCTTTACCTATGAAACCGAAGCCCTGGCGCTCAGTGAGGGCTGGCGCGAAGCCCGCGAGGCGCAGAAGCATGGGCTCCATAAGCGCGAAAAGCGTTAGGCCGCGCGCGGATTGGGCAGGCTGGCCAGTGGGTGATCGTCGGTGAAGCTCCATTGGGGCAGACCTGGCACGCGGGCAGCAGGCTCGCCTTCGCGCAGGGCTGCTATTGCTGCCTCGGGCGTTTCGTGGCGTCCATATTCGGCGTCATTGATCAAGGCGCGCCACTGGCGGCCGTGGCGGACGATCCGGGCGGTTCCCAAGCGGGTGGGGGCGACATATTGCGCGAGCACGCTTGAAGCTCCAGTGGGCTTTCGAAGGCCGCGCAAGTTAAACATCCGGTTGTGACCATCTCGTCACGGCGGCAGGTCAACCCGAGCCAACGTTCAGGTTAGTCCGGCGCCTTGGCCGGGACAAAGGGAGATACCGGGTCGCTGGCGGGGAAGGTCTCTTCCAGCGCCTGGTCCTGGTTATCGCTTTCCTGCAGTTTGCGGCGGGCTTTTTCCCCGGCCGTTTCCGGATGGGTCGGCTGGCCGTGGTCGGGATGGTGGACGTCTTTACGGTCGTGGCTGGACATGGAGCAGCCTCCTGGGCGGCGGGTTCATGGCCATTGACTGCCGGGGGGAGTGAACCGGCCGTATACCGTTTGTCGGCGGAATCTAACCGCTCGTCGCCTGGCGCTGGCG
This sequence comes from Pinirhizobacter sp., assembly GCF_036499745.1. Taxonomy (NCBI): domain Bacteria; kingdom Pseudomonadati; phylum Pseudomonadota; class Gammaproteobacteria; order Lysobacterales; family Rhodanobacteraceae; genus Pinirhizobacter; species Pinirhizobacter sp. Next base: position 19,606 of record NZ_DASYDG010000008.1, on the reverse strand, counting down.
TCTGCGCCGGGCGGTGCGACAGGATGCATGCGTCGGAATGGGGTTTGGGGGAATCACTGTGGCAAAGTCGCCGTCGTCGCGCGTCCAGCGCGGCGTGTCATTGCTCGAAGTGCTGGTTGCCATCGTGATCTTCAGCGTGGGCGTGCTTGGGCTTGCCCTGATGCAGCTGAAGGGTGCGCAATTCACCAAACAGGCCGGTGCGCGAACCGTGGCGGTGCTACAAGCCCGCAGCCTGGCTGATGCCATGCGCGCGAACCCCGCCGGCGTATTCGGGGTCAGTAAATCCAGCGACATCGCCGCCAAGGGCGGTGACGTCAGCGCCAGTTACTACAAGTACACAGGCGGGATTCCCGATCCCAGCAAGTGCGGCGACGACCCCTGCAAGGTCGCGGCGGCGGACATCACCAACTGGATCACCCAGATCAGCACCACGCTGGCCGTGCCCGTCGGCACCGTGGGCATTGCCTCGATCACGCCCAGCACTACCCGCGGCACGCTCACCATCACCACTACCTGGAATGGGCTGTCGCAGAGCCGCGATAGCACCGGTACCGATACCAATAACGAAAGCTACTCCTTCGACTACCTGCCATGACCATGACGCGAACGGCCAAACCGGTGGGGCAGCGGGGTTTCTCACTCGTCGAAATGATGATCGCTGTGGTACTGGGCATCGTGGTGGTCGGTGGCCTGATCAACCTCTTCATTGCCAATCGCAAGGGTTACCAGCTGCAGTCCGGTGCCAACTACCTGCAGCAGAACGTCCGTGTAGCCGCTGACCGTATTGGGTGGTCGCTGCGCATGGCGGATTTCTGGGGTGGCAACGACTACAACAGCATCAACATCAATTCCACCGCGACGGCGGCGATCACCGCGACGGGTGGCAGTTGCACCCAGGCGTGGGCCACATCGGTGGTACCCAACAGTACCGGGGGCGGCAGCGTGTTCGGTTATAGCGGTTCGGATACCTTTCCGCTGGGCGCCGCCTGCATCGGTGACGCGGCGAACTACGTCAAGGGCAGCGACGTGATCGTGATGCGCTACGTCGACACCCAGATGCTTTCGCCAGGTCCGGTCCCGGCTGAGGCAGCTACCATCGGCGCCAATCCTAGCCAGGTTTACTTGGTAACCGCGGTGGGAGGGCAGGCCACGCTGTTCGCTGGCAGTCCGGTGCCCTCGACGCCGACCAATTCAGATTCCATCCGGGGTTATGTTTTCCCATATCGAGTGGATGTGTATTACCTGCGTCCCTGTAGCGCCCCGACAACTGCCGTGTGTGCCGCTACCGACGACAACGGCGCGCCATTGCCAACGCTGATGCGCATGTACCTGCGCTCTGATGGCAAGTTCATCTCCGAAGCGGTGATCGACGGCGTGGAGCAACTGAAAGTGTCGTACGGCGTCTCGGCGGCCGATGGCAACTCGCCGGCGCCCACAAGCTACATGACGGCCTCGGAGGTAACCGCCGCCAATGCATGGGACCGCGTGGTATCGGCGGCTGTCAGCGTGGTGGCTGTGTCGCCTGTGCGTGATGTTGCCGTGCCACACGAAGGCACTTACAAGTTGAGTTCGGACTGCACGTACAAGATCGCGGTCTCCGGCGCTGACGTATCCGGCTGCACCAACTTCACGCCATTCGGCGACAAACCCTGGCAGTTCACCCGGGCCGTGCAACAGTTCGTGGTGCAGCTGCGGAACCGGAACGAGAACTGACCATGACCAGACATGACACGCCCCGGTTTCGTCACGTTGGTCGTCAACAGGGTGCCGCCTTGCTGGTGGGCCTGATCTTTCTGGTGATGCTGTCGCTGGTGGCGATCATCGCCATGCGCGGTACGTTGCTCGAAATGAACCTGGTCAATGCCACCGCCAAGCACGAGCAGGCTTTCGAAACCTCCGAAGCGGCGCGCGCGGTACCCCTGGCATTGTTCGACCAGCACGTGTTCTACCGCGGCTGGCCTACCACCTGGGGTGGTGCAATCGCGACGACGGATTTCAATCCCGCAGTCACCTTCGCCAAGACGCCATTGTGGTTGACGAAGATGGACCCGGCGAATGGCGGCTTGCAGCAGGAGTGCGGTGGCCCGATCAACTTCTACACCGACCCCACCTGCGTCACGCGTAGCCCGGGGTATTACTACGATCCTTCGCAGTGGGACACCGATGTGGTGCTCACAACGTGCACCACCACGGCCGATACATGCACGACCGACCAGCAGGCGGTCACCAAGATCGCCATCGTCAAGGACGGTTCGGTGGTCAGCGCCGGTGCAGGCGGCGCCCAGGCTCAGGGCTACTCCAGCAAAGGTGTGGGCTCGGCCAACGGCGGCGGTTCGATGATTTTCCAGATCAGGAGTGCGTCGGTGGTGCCCGGTGGCGGCACGGCGACCACGATCACCCAATACAACCAAGTCATCAAGTAACAGGGGCAGTCCATGGCCAGGTTCCAGCGCTCAACCCAGGCGATCATCGCCTGCCTGCTGATCGGGGTACTCTCCTGTGCCGCTGTGTGGGCGCAGTCCGCGCCCACTACCGGTCAGCTCTCAGACATCAATTCGATGAACATGTCGAACTACGAAGCCTTCCCCCCAGGCTCCGTGGCCACCGCCGCACCAAAGGTGGCGCCGCTGATCATGTTGGTGATGTCACGCGACGAACAGCTATTCAACAAGGCCTATCCCGACTACACCGACCTAGATGGCGATGGCACGGTGGACACTACCTACCAGAACGCCTTCGACTACAACGGCTACTTCGACCCAAGCCTTTGCTACACGTATGCCAGCGGTACGTTCAGCGCGACCGGTACAGCCACCGCCCACCAGTGCTCGGCATCGCTCGGTCCGTGGAGCGGCAACTTCCTGAACTGGGTGTCGATGAGCCGCCTGGACATCATCCGCTGGGTGCTTTACGGCGGAACGCGCAGTACCGATACCGCCAAGACCACGGTGCTTGAGCGTGCAGAGATTCCCGACGACCTGCATGCCTGGGCGAAGGTTTATACCGGTACCGACATCGGTAGCTATACGCCGTTTACCAGCCCGACCACCTTCTGCAATGTCTCCGCTGGTAAAACCGGGGCCTTTTCTACCCCCACCCAGGTTATCTCTGGCATCACGCCGGCACCGGTGATCCGAGTGGCCAACGACCAGTGGCCGGACTGGGCCACCACGGCCAAGCTGCAGTGCCAGTGGAACGGCGCCGGCGAAGGCGACACCAATCGTCCGAAGAGCGGTGACGGCAATCAGGATTACAACGCGCGCGTCACCGTGTGCAAACAGGACGGTAGCCCCACCGAGGCCTTCTGCGTCACCACCGGAAAGAGCCTGAAGCCCGAGGGCTTGCTGCAGAAGTACAGCAAGAACGACAACACCACCGCCAAGCGCTTCGGTCTGGTCACCAATGGCTGGAAGACACCACGCGTTGGCGGCCAGTTACGGCGCAACATCGGTAAGCTTGCTTACAACGACACCACAGTTGCCAGCGGCTGCGCTACGGGCGATGAATTCAGCAATGTCGATGGCACTTTCTGCTACAAGCAGGGCATCAACACCACGGAAGGCATCGTAATCACGCTCGACCGCCTGCAGATTACCGGGTGGGCAGGCGCCGACTATGGCACCTCCGGCGACACGGGATGCTATTCGCCCTCGAAGACGGCGTGGGGTGCCCGCAGTTATTACATTCAAGCCAACCCCACGATGTGCCCGGATTTCGGCAATCCGCTGGCCAGCATGTATGCCGATGCCTTGCGTTACATCATTGGTGATACCGGTCCGTCGCAAACCGGCGACACCACGTTGCCCACGCCGCCCTGGAACGACCCCTATGGCACCGACAGCGGTTCGACAAAGCCGCGCAACCAGCCCTGCGCCACGTGCTCGATCGTGGTCATCAGCAGTGGCCTGAACAGCTTCGACAGCGAGAACGTGTCGAGCGTGGAGAACTTGAGTTCGGCTGCGGTGCTTACCAACAAGGTGCAGTCGCTGGAAGGCATCAGTGGCAAATACTTGCTTTCCACTTACTACAATACAACCGCGCTAACGGGTGCGCCGAGTAACGGCACGCTTACGTCCGTCGGTTCCTACAGCGATATCTCCATTTGCACACCGGCGACCGTCGGCAACATGTCGACCCTGGTGGGCGTTTGCCTTGGCACCCCAGGCCAGGGCGGTTCGTACTTCATCGCAGGCCTGAGCTACGGCGCCTGGACCACCCTTATCCGCACCGACGGTAAAGTCGATAGCAGCTTCCGCGTCAAGACCTACGGCATTTCTCTGTCGGACAACCTGCCTTCATTCAACATTCCAGTGGGCTCGAAGAACGTCTCGGTATCGCCGACCTGTCGTGCCGATCCTGCGGCTGTGGGCACGTATTCAAGCTGTTATATCGGTTCGGTGTCGCTGGGCTCGCGGCAGAATTTGGACAAGAACACGACCTATGGCATGGTGCCCACTAAGAAGTATCCGAACGTGGGCAGCTTCTACTTCGTGTGGGAAGATTCCCAATACGGCTCGGACCACGATCAGGACGCCACCAACGTCATTTCCTATTGCGTGGGCAGCAGTTGCCTTCAGCCATCGAAGGTAGTCAGCGGTGGGGTGGCGATCTGCGATCCAATCGTATTCGGCGGTAAGACTACAGGGTCCACCGTGGGCACCAGCGGAGGTGCTTGCACGACTGACGGCAAGTTGGTGAATACCCCCACCGACAATACCCTGATCATGCGTAACCAATGGCTGGGATACAGCTCAGGTGGCATGTATATCGGCTATCAGCTGGCCGGCACAACGGCGGACGGTGTTACGGAATTCAACAACTCCGGTGTGTCCTTCGGCTGCAATAACCTGGCCTCGCCGTATTGCGATTCCAATCCCCAGGTCACGACCTTCACCGCCAGTTCCGATCCTTCGGTAAGCGCGCTGCAGACGCCCCTATGGTATGCAGCCAAGTATTCGGGTTTCAACGGTACCGCGCCTGTGCTGGCGCCAGGAACCGATCCTGCGAACTACTTCTTCGCTCGCAACGCGGGCAAGCTGAAGGACCAGCTAGACGCCGTTTTCCAGGCCATCGCCGCCAGCAGCGGCAACGACACCGGCAACGCGGGCCTGGCCGATTCCAGCAACGACTTCGTTGGTAACGGCCTGGCCTACCAGGTGAAGTACTACAGTCTCTTCGATGGCGTGGTCTGGACGGGCAGCCTGCGGTCGTTCTGGACCGATGCCCAGGGCTACCTGCGCGAGGGGGGGTTGAAGGACACGGCGGGTAATCCGGTGTTGTCGCCAGATGCGGCTTATATCGCCAGCGGCCGCCCGTCCAACGCAGCGGCCAACTCGGCCACGCTTGCTACCTTCCGTTGCACGGCACCGCCGAGCGACGATCCGGCTACCGATGCGAACTGCACCCAGTCAAACACGGTGACGCCGGTGTGGGATGCAGGTGACCTGCTCAATCCGTATTACGACCCAACTAAGTCGGCCGATGCGACGGCGCTGGCGAACATCCCCGTGCAGCGTAACTACGCCGACGCTGCGGACACGACAGCCAATCGTGGCCAGCGCTACATCTTCACCACGGTGGCGGTGCAGCCGCAGAAGACCTTGTCGATCCTGACCGGCAAGTACATGCAAAACGGATCGGCAACCGGCGCCATCACCACAGGCGTGCAGGTTCCCTTCGTGTGGACGGGTAACAACGGCGCCTGCATCACCAGCAACAACACGGTGGTGCGTAGCAACAGCGCCACTTACTCGCCGGTGGATGGTACCGGGTTATGCGGTAAATCGTCGAAGACGGCTGCGGGCCTGAGCTATCGCATAGGCAACTTCGGCTTGCTCAACGAGATCAGTAACACCCGGGCAGCGGCGATGGTGAACTGGGTGCGCGGCCTGGAAGACACCGACGATTTCCGCAGCCGCAGTTCCGGCGGTGGTGCAGTGCCCCTTCAGAACGTTACCGCCTCCGCGCGTACCTATCGCCTGGGCGACATCGTCAATTCCTCGCCGATTGAAGTGAGCGTGCCGGCGGAATCCTACGACTTGCTCTACAACGACAACAGCTTCCTGGCCTTCCGTACCAACTACCTGCATCGCCGGCAGATGGTGTATGTAGGCGCCAACGACGGCATGCTGCATGCCTTCAATGCAGGTTTCTATACCGCCGCACAACCCGCCAGTGGCGGCAAATCAGCTACGTTGCCGACGCTCACTCGCACGTTGCCGTCGCCGGGAACGACTGGCTCGCCAGTGTCGGCCTCTGGCAACGACTGGGCCCTGGGCCAGGAAGCCTGGGCGTACGTGCCCAGCAACCTTCTGGCGCACTTGCGATGGGCAGCGGACAAGAGTTACTCACACGTGTTCTACGTCGACGGCTCACCGGTGGTGAGCGACGTGAAGATATTCGGTAACGCCACCGCCGACGGATGTAGCAGCGGTACGCCCAATGTCGACAGTCAGGGCCACGTGTGCGGCTGGGGCACGATCATGGTCGTACCCTTCCGTACCGGTGGCGGCCCTATCAGTGTGAATACACTCGGCTGCTCGGGTACGAGCGCAGCTTCATGCCCATCGACGGTGCAGACGTCCAACTCGTCCTACGTGATCATGGACATCACTGATCCGGAGCAGCCACCGACTGTGTTGGGCGAGATCCCATCGATTGCGTTGTCCCTCGACCACCTGCAGTCGGTGCCCACGTTCACGACGCCGGCGCCTGCCATAGCGGTCGAAAAGGATTCCTCGGGCAACCTGAAGTTTTTCCTGGGCTTCGGTACCGGTCCGGTGGACAACGGCGGGCCGGGCAAGCTGGTGCAGGGCTCGCCTACCATCCCGCTCAACGCATACATCTACGATCTCTCCAGCCTGGTCGGTAACGGTACTGTCGAGGCAACGTATGCGAAGCAGTTCAGCAACGGACCGGCCAGCAGTTTCGCCGGCGACATGGTGTCTTCCGATTACGATCTGGACAACAGCGCCGAGGGCATGTACTTCGGCGTGGTGACCAACCCGTCGGCCGTGGGTGGCGCCTTCGGCGGTGGGTTGTGGAAGATCGACATGCGTACCTCCGCTGGCGTGGAAAGCTCCTTGCCGACGGCCTGGCAAGGCTTGCTGCAGATCTACAATGGCGGCACGCCGGTGACGGTACGTCCGACCCTGGCACGCGATCCGTCCGGACGCGACTTCATATACTTCGGTTCGGGCCGTGCCTTCACCGACGCAGACGATTCGGCCACTACGTCTCAGGGCACGCAGCAGCAGTACATCTACGGTATTTCCGACAACAGCCTGCTGCTAGGCCTGAACTCTGCTTGCCGGACACTTGCGGTCAGCGATTCAAGCTTGTTCGTGTCGACCAATGTGCAGGTAAATTCCGACGATACGCTGGGCGCCACCACAGCGGGGGCCACTACGTTGTCAAGCCTGGCGTCGGCCCTGCAGGCCAAGGCAACCACCACGCCGTTCTGCTTCACATACTCCGGCTGGAAGCTGGCCCTCACCCCGGGTGACAGTGGCGCCAGTGCCCTGGTGCCGTCCGAGCGCGTGGTGAACAGCCAGACACTGCTGGGCGGCATCCTGTTGACGCCGACCTACGTGCCGCCGACCAAGGCGGACAAGGACGCCTCCGACAGCTCCGACTGCAACCCCATATCGGTATCCGGTACAAGCTACCTTTATGCGCTGAACTACATCACCGGCACCGCCGATAGTCACGCGGCGAGTTTTGGCAGCGCGACAGGGTCGGACGGCAAGCCGGGCGAGGTGTACAAGAAGACCACCATCGGCAAGGGCAAGGCGTCCGCGCCCAGCATCCACACCACGCAAGGGTCCGGTACGCAGAAGGTCACCGCGTGCATGCAGATTGGCGACAAGGTGGTCTGCAAGGATGTGGGTACCATCAGTCCGGTGAACAGCCACCAGATTTCCTGGCGCGAGCCGGTAGATCAACAGTGAGGATGACCATGCCACGTTCCCGCGGTTTCAGCCTGATCGAGCTCATGATCGTGGTGTTGATCATCTCGATCCTGGCGGCGATTGCGCTGCCGTCGTACCGGTCCTACGTGTTGCGGTCGCACCGCGTGGATGCCACACGCACCCTGCAAGACCTCGCCGCGCGCCAGGAGCGCTATTACTTTTCCAACAACAAGTACGCCACTTCGTTGGCCTCGCTCAACGGCACCTCGACCATGGCGGGGCAGTTCTATGCGATCACCGATCCGATCAGCGCCAGCACCGTCGCTTATACGCTTGAGGCCAAAGCCGTGGGTACTCAGTTGAAGGACCAGTGCGTGCAATTCAGCCTCAACCGGGCAGGTGTGCAGGCGTCGAACAGCTCTACGACCGCCGACACCCTCAATTGCTGGGGTCGATGATATGCGCACGGCAACATCCAGCCTGATGGTGGTTCTCGCCTTGTGGGCCGGCGTTTCTATGGCGCAGGAGGTTTACAAGTGGAAGGACGCCTCGGGCGTCACCCACTACGACCAGCAGCCACCGGTCAAGGTCAAGGCGAACCGGTTGCAGTTAAAGAACGACCCCGCGGCTCCCCTAATGCCGGCGTCAGCGTCGACCGCCAGCAGCGGGGCCAACCTCAATGCAGCGGACGCGGCTTACCGCCGCACCGCCTGCGACACGGCGCGGCACAATCTGCAGGCGCTGCTCACCAAGGGCATCGTGGTCCAGAATGGCACCGTTACCCAGGCCGCCGACCCCAATACCGCCCAGGCCCTCAACGACAAGCAGCGGATTGAAGCGAAGGGCGTGCAGGAAGCACTGGTCCGTGACAATTGCGAAGGAGTGACCAATGGCAGCTAAATCCCAACGCGGTTTTTCGCTGATCGAACTGATGGTCACCGTGGTCGTGGCATCCATTCTGCTGGCAGTCGCCGTGCCGAACATGCGCAAATTCATGCAGCGTAATCGTGTCGCCAACCAGTCCAACAACATCATGGCTGACCTTACCTTTGCCCGCGGGCAGGCAGCTTCCACGCGATCGTATGTGTCCATTTGTCCGCGTGCCAATACCACGGACAATACGTGTGACACCACGACGGGCAACTACGACAAGGGCTGGATCATCTACACGGCCGCGGCGCCCAACACCGAATATAAGAAGGATGATCCCGACGCCGCTGCACGACTGCTGCGGGTGACGCTTGTAGCCTCCGCGGTATCGATCCGCGCTTCCGCCGTCGGCCCACTCACTTACAATGGGCGTGGCGAACTGCTAACACCGACCCCTCTGACCGCTGACATGACTGTGACGACCTGCTCCAAGGCATCGACCGCCGACGCCGACGGCACGAACACCACCGATGTGCCCGGCGCGCAGCTGATGGTCAGTCACTCAGGTCGCGTGGCTACCAGGCCCCTGGCAAGCGGTACCGTCTGTACTTGACGCCATTCAGCCCGCTGGCTTGCCCGCATGGAACGGACAGCGCCAGAGCGCAGCATCCACTTCCCGCCCGCTGTACTGCGGGGCCTCCAGCCCCTCACCATGCGTCACCAGCATCGGATTGACCGACCCTGAGAACGCCACGTCGCGCTCGACGATGGCGTCGTGGAAGCGCTCGTAGCGACCATCCGCCCGCAAGGCCTCGAACTGGCTGTGCAGGTTCAATACCAGTGCGGCGTGGGGAAAACACCGCGCACGCCGGCTTGACGCTGGATGTAAACCCACGACGTAAAAGGCATGGCCGCCCAGGCTGAAGCTGAAATCCGGAGACGCCGGGTCGGCGCTGACCGACGGATCCCACGGCGCGGTACGAGCATCCATTGCATGTAAGGCCTGCAACCGTCTCCACAACGCGCGTTCGAAGGTTGCTTCATCCATCGGCGGCGTACGTGGGAAGAGCAGGGCCAGACTGTGGAATCCCTTCTGCGATTTCACGTCTGCTGCGAACGCCCGCGCCTGCGCCACGATGGCGTCATCCGCGTCAGCGGATTCAAGACTTCCTGCTACCAGGAATTGAATATGGTCGTTCTCGGTGGCGGTGCGGGCGGCAAGGCAGGGGAAGCCGGCCTGTTGCACGTAACGGCGGAACTGGGTAATGGCGTCGTCGTCGTTTTGTTCGATGCCGTTAGCGGGCATGCAGCATATCCATCGGGAAGTTGAATTGAGCATGCTTAGTACTTCCGAAAACGGACGTGATGGGTTCGTAGCGGAGGGTGAACGAACGAGCAGGCTTGATGAATAGCCTTGTCGAACCTTGATTGAGCATCGTTGGATGTTCATGTCGGCATCACTTTTGAGAAGATTCGTATGGACCCTCCGTGTGTGACCCGGGATCATTCACTGGTTGCCGGGTTACCGGCAACCGGGTGTAGAAACCTGTTGAACAGCGGGCCCCGCAGCAATGTCTGCGGGGCCCGGGGTTTACCGTCATACGGCGGGCGACCAGGCGGGCGTATGCCCGGCCGTCTGTTCACGGTTTTCTACCCTGGCTCGCTCGCCACCCCACCCATAAGCGGGCAAGGCTTAACGAGCCATGGGGCGGATGAATACGTTGGGCTGGCGTAAGTAGCCCGAGCTCGCCGTCGCCAAACGATGGCAGAGCCCCGGCGAGGCTGCAGTGCCTGATGTGTTCATCCGCCCGATCCGTTTTTGGCTGCCGCAGACATTCGCCATTACCTGGTGCTGTACTCTCTCACTTCGGCACGCGCGTTTCACGCCTGGGGGGAGCCATCCCATCCACATAAAAGTCCAGTGCGATCACCCGTTGATCGCCATTCCGAACCAGCTGGATGTAATCGGTGGCGTCATCCGGATAAAACAACCGATCGTTTTCAGCGAGTACGAGCGGGCGACTTGGACCTCCTCCCCGTTGAATGGATACGCCGCCATCAGTTGCGGCGAGCACGTGCGAAACCCCCTTATCGCTTCGATAGGTACCACTTAGCGCGTGTGCCAGTTCCGGTGGTGTGGTGATGGCTTGAAGGTGCGTATAAGGCTTACCGATGGCCAGCGCTCCCAGGCGGTGTGCAAGCGAGCGCGGGTTGGGCGAGCCACTGTCCGAATTTGCCAGGACGATCACCGTTACATGTTGATCGACAAAATAAACCACATGCGATGAAAATCCTTCGATACCACCATTGTGCTCGACCACCGCCTCGCCGCGAACGCGGCCGAGCATGAGGCCAAAGCCGTAGTCCACGCGGCTACCGTCCGACGTGCTAGCTGGCTGAGCCATCCTCTGGTATAGGGAGCCTGGCTGGGTGTGGCCCGTCACCAGGGCACGCATCCACCGAAACAGGTCGTCCACCGTGGATACCAGCGCGCCTGCCGCACCCGGCCCGCTGATGGTCACGAACGTAGGTAATGCCGTCTTTCCCGTCGCGTCCCGGGTGTATCCCGTCACCTTGCCTGGCACCACCGCTTCATCGGTAAAGAATCCAGTGTGATCGAGCCGCAACGGCGCCAGGAATTGCCCGCGCAAGGCTTCATGCCAAGGCTTGCCGGTGACCTTCTCAATGACGGCGCCCAGCAGGATGTAACCGGAATTGCTATAGACCCAAGCTGTTCCCGGCGGGAAATCCGCAGGGACGGATGCGATTTGTTTGACGGTTTCCTCGGTGTTGAGGGGTTTGGCTGGATCGCTTGTCCAGTTGTCGCTCACGCCGGACGTGTGGCTTAGCAGCTGGCTAAGCGTGATATGAGATCCATTGGGAAACCCGGGCAAGAACTTTGAAAGCGGATCATTTAGCGCCAGCTTGTGTTCGGCATCCAACTTCAGGACGCTCGCGGCGGTGAAGGTCTTAGTAATGCTGCCAATGCGGAAGCGCTGGGCCGGGTCCAACGGCACGCCCAACTCGATACTGGCCATCCCTCGTGCACCGCGATAGATCACATTGTCGTCGCGCGCCACAAGTACCGCCACACCGGGTCCCTGGTTATAGACGCTGGCCGCGATGAGATCCCCGAACGCCTCGTCCGGCGCCTGGACATTCGGTGTGCCCGCGATGGCCGTAAGTGTCACGAAGCAGGCTACGCATCCCACTATCCATGCCTTCATTGATTTCCGCTGATGTTAAGTGCCGCTTTCATCATTCGCCGAGCCCCTTTCTGGCAGCTTCTTCGGGCCGCGGCAGACGGTCGTTCTGGGCGCCTACGCAGACGCCATCGCCCTATCCTAGCGTCGGAAGATGGAGGCACTCCCTCTTTAGCCTGCTGCACTTCCGAAGCGGATCACGCGGGCACTGTAGCGGGGGGCAGCGGTAGGCGGTACAAGGATCGAACTTGTGACACCTGCCGTGTGAACGGTTCGCTGCTGTGCGCTACGGCGCCACAAAGTAAGAAGGCCACCCTGACAGGGCGGCCTTCTTGGCTTCGATTCGTATGGTGGGCGGTACAAGGATCGAACTTGTGACACCTGCGGAGGGTGAACGGTTCGCTGCTGTGCACACGGAAACGCCCCCTTTCGGAGGCGTTTTCGTTCGATTCGTATGGTGGGCGGTACAAGGATCGAACTTGTGACACCTGCCGTGTGAAGGCAGTGCTCTACCGCTGAGCTAACCGCCCGCCGGAAGCGCGGAATTCTACGCAGGGCGGGGCGGGCGGTCAACATCCGGGGGGCCATCGTGGGTAAAATGGCCGACTTTTCCCGGTGGCCGACCCCCCATGGACTACTTCATCCACGAATGGCAGCACGTGCTGGCCGCCCTGTCCCATTTCTCGTTCACTCCCTGGAAGATCGTCGGCTTCGCAGGGTCCCTGATGTTCACCAGCCGCTGGTTCGTCCAGCTGTACTACACCCGCAAGTACAAACGGGTGGTGATGCCGCTGTCGTTCTGGTGGCTGTCAGTGGTGGGCTCGGCCTTGCTGCTGGCCTATTTCGTCTTCGGCAAGAATGACTCGGTGGGCATCCTGTCCAATTTTTTCCCGGCCTTCGTGTCGGTCTATAACCTGTGGGTGCACATGCGCGAGGCGCGGCTGCGCCACCAGGTGCCCAAAGAGGTGACCTAGTCCACGTCGTAGTCCAGGTAGGGGGCCAGCCAGCGTTCGGCCACCTCGCGCTTCCAGCCCTTGCGGCGGGCATAGTCTTCCACCTGTTCACGGCTTAGTTTTCCCACCACGAAGTACTGGCTCTGCGGGTGGGAGAAATACCAGCCGGAGACGGCCGCCGTGGGATACATGGCGAAGCCTTCGGTGAGTTCGATGCCGGTGTTGCCAGGTGCGTCCAGCAGGTCGAACAAGGTGGCCTTTTCGGTGTGCTCGGGGCAGGCCGGGTAGCCCGGCGCCGGACGGATGCCGCGGTATTTCTCGGCCACGAGAGATTCGTTGTCCAGGGCTTCGTCCGGCGCGTAGCCCCAGAACTCGCCGCGCACGCGCTCATGCAGGCGCTCGGCGAAGGCTTCGGCCAGGCGGTCGGCCAGGGCCTTGAGCATGATGGATGAGTAATCGTCGTGGTCGGCCTCGAACCGCGCGACGCGTTCTTCGATGCCCAGGCCCGCGGTGACGGCGAAGCCACCCACCCAGTCAGCCACGCCGGCATCCTTGGGCGCGATGAAATCGGCCAGGCAGAAGTCCGGGCGATCGGCCGGCTTGTCGACCTGCTGGCGGAGGAACCGCAGCATCGCCAGCTTCTTGCCGTCCTCGCCGCGCACCTCCACGTCGTCGCCGACGGCACCTGCCTGCCAGAAGCCGATCACGCCGCGGGCGGTGAGCCACTTTTCCGAAATGATCTTGCCCAGCATCGCCTTGGCATCGGCAAAGAGTTCGCGCGCCTGTGGTCCGACGATCTCGTCGTCAAGGATGGCAGGGAACCTGCCGGCCAGTTCCCAGGCGTTGAAGAACGGGCCCCAGTCGATGTACTTCGCGATTTCTGCCAGGTCGTAGTTGTCGAAGACGGTAACGCCGGGCTGGCGGGGGACGGGGGGTACATAGGCATCCCAGCCGCCCTCGAAACGCTGCGCGCGGGCCTTGGACAGGGGCACCAGTGGCTTGCCGGCGTTCCGGTCCTTATGGCGCTCACGCACTTCGGCGTACTCGCTGCGGACCTTGGTGATGAATTCGTCTACCAACTCGCGGCTCACCAGCGACTGCGCCACGCCGACCGCGCGCGAGGCATCCTTCACCCACACCGTGGCGGCTTTGTAATGGGGCTCGATACGCAGCGCGGTGTGCGCGCGCGAAGTGGTGGCGCCGCCGATCATCAGCGGCAGCTGGAATCCCTGGCGCTGCATCTCACGGGCCACCTGGCTCATTTCCTCAAGCGAGGGAGTGATGAGGCCGGACAGCCCGATGATGTCCGCCTTCACTTCGCGCGCGGTGTCCAGGATCTTCTGGGCGGGCACCATCACGCCAAGGTCGATCACTTCAAAGTTGTTGCAGCGAAGCACCACACCCACGATGTTCTTGCCGATGTCGTGCACATCGCCCTTCACCGTGGCCATCACGATGGTGCCATTGTTCTTGCCGGCGTCGCCCGTGCGAAGTTTCTCTTCCTCGATAAAGGGAATAAGGTGGGCCACGGCCTTTTTCATCACGCGCGCGGACTTCACCACCTGGGGCAGGAACATCTTGCCGGCGCCGAAGAGGTCGCCGACGACGTTCATGCCGTCCATCAGCGGGCCTTCGATCACGTCCAGCGTGCGTGATGAGAGCTGCCGGGCCTCTTCGGTATCTTCCACCACGAACTGGTCGATGCCATGCACCAGGGCATGCGACAGGCGCTCGCGCACGGGCTTCTCGCGCCACGCGGCCGTTTCGATCACGGCTTCGGCCTTGCCGCCCTTGTAGCGGTCGGCGATTTCGAGCAGGCGGTCGGTGCCGTCGGGCCGGCGGTTCAGCACCACGTCTTCGACCCGTTCGCGCAGCTCCTCCGGAAGATCGTCGTAGATCGCAAGCGAACCTGCGTTAACGATGCCCATGTCCATGCCTGCCTTGATGGCGTGGTACAGGAACACCGAGTGAATCGCCTCGCGCACCGGGTTGTTGCCGCGGAACGCGAATGATACGTTCGATACGCCGCCGGAAATATGGCACGACGGAAAGCGCTTCTTCAATTCGCGCGTGGCTTCGATGAAGTCCACCGCGTAGTTGTTGTGTTCCTCGATGCCCGTGGCGATCGCG
This sequence comes from Pinirhizobacter sp., assembly GCF_036499745.1. Classification (NCBI taxonomy): domain Bacteria; kingdom Pseudomonadati; phylum Pseudomonadota; class Gammaproteobacteria; order Lysobacterales; family Rhodanobacteraceae; genus Pinirhizobacter; species Pinirhizobacter sp. The sequence goes on along the minus strand of NZ_DASYDG010000008.1, from coordinate 4,540 downwards.
AATATGTTCGGGTCGAAGATGATGTCCTCCGGCGGCATGCCCACTTCTTCAGTGAGCAGCTTGTACGCACGGGAGCTGATCTCGACCTTGCGCTCGCAGGTATCGGCCTGGCCGGCTTCATCGAACGCCATCACCACCACGGCGGCGCCGTACTGGCGCACCAGGCGGGCGTGCTCCAGGAAAGTTTCTTCGCCTTCTTTCATCGAGATGGAGTTGACGATCCCCTTGCCCTGCAGGCAGCGCAGGCCGGCCTCGATCACCGTCCACTTGGAGGAATCCACCATCACCGGCACGCGGGCGATGTCGGGCTCGGACATGATCAAATTCAGGAAGCGCGTCATCGCCGCTTCCGAATCGATCAGGCCCTCGTCCATGTTCACGTCAATGATCTGAGCGCCGCTCTCCACCTGCTGGCGGGCGACGTCCACGGCTTCTTCGTAGCGGCCTTCCTTGACCAGTTTGCGGAACTGGGCGGAGCCGGTGACATTGGTACGTTCGCCGACATTGACGAAGAGCAGGTCTGGGGTGATGACCAGCGGCTCGAGGCCGCTCAGGCGGGTATGGCGAAGAGTACTCATGCTGCCTGCTGGCTTGCCTCGAAAATGCGGGGACGACAATGGGCCACGGCGTCGGCGATGGCCTTGATATGGGCGGGGGTGGTGCCGCAGCAGCCACCGACCAGGTTCAGCAGGCCCTCGCGGGCGAAGTCGCCAATGGTGGCGGCCATCTGCTCGGGTGTTTCGTCGTATTCGCCGAAGGCATTGGGCAGGCCCGCATTCGGATGCGTGCTCACATAAGTACGCGCGATCGACGAGAGCGTTTGAATGTGCGGGCGCAGTTCATCGGCACCGAGCGCACAATTGAAGCCCACTGAAATCGGCTCGACATGTGCCACGGAGTAATAGAACGCCTCGGCGGTCTGGCCCGACAAGGTACGCCCGGAACGATCGGTGATGGTGCCGGAGAGCATCACCGGCATGCGGCCACCGCGAACCCGGAAGAGCTCCGACAGGGCGAACAGCGCTGCCTTGGCGTTGAGCGTGTCGAAGATGGTCTCGACCATGATGGTGTCCGCGCCGCCGTCGATCAGCGCATCGGCAGCTTCAGTGTAGTTGTCCACCAGTTCCTGGAAACTCACATTTCGATAGCCGGGGTCGTTAACGTCCGGCGAGATCGACGCCGTGCGGCTGGTGGGCCCGAGCACGCCGATCACGAAGCGGGGCTTTTCAGGCGTGCTGGCGGCATCGCAGGCAGCACGCGCCAGCGCAGCGCCGACACGGTTGAGCTCGGGCACCAGGTGCTCGAGATGGTAGTCGGCCTGGCTGATGCGCGTGGCGTTGAAGGTGTTGGTTTCCACAAGGTCCGCACCGGCAGCAAGGTAAGCCTCGTGCACGCCCTTGATAATTCCCGGTTGCGTGAGCGTGAGCAGGTCGTTGTTGCCCTTGAGATCACATGCGCAGTTCTCACCATGTGCGTTAGTGGCGTCGAAGCCTTCGGCGAAACGCTCGCCGCGATAGCCGTGCTCGTCCAGCTGGTGACCTTGCAGCATCGTGCCCATGCCGCCGTCGAGCACCAGGATGCGCGAGGCCAGGGCCTTCTCAAGCAAGGTCACGCGATGGGGGAAAAGCCAGGGCAGGTTGCTCATGGGTGGATCCTCAAGCGGGTTTGCGTGCAACGAGGCTCAGCACCTCGAAATGGGGCGCGCGGCGTTCGCGGCTGATTCGCGTGGCGCTGACCACCGAGAGCCCGGCATCGAAGGCCATCTGCTCAAGCGCCTGGCTGCTGAAGCCGAGATTGCGGTGATCGAAAGGCTCCACGGCCGCCGCGTGGTCGTGCTGGCCGAGCGTGGCGGCCAATACGCGGCCGCCGGGGCGCAGCACGCGGGCGGTCTCGGTGAATACCTTTTCCGGCTGCGTGCTGTAGGTGAGGGCGTGCAGCAGCAATACCAGGTCGAAACTGCCGTCGGCGATATCCAGCGCGTGCATGTCGCCCTGTATCACCTCAACGTTGGAGAACGGGCCCAGGCGCAGGCGGGCGGCTTCCACCACGCGCGCGCTCGAATCAACGCAGGTGACCGAGTGCGCATGCGGCGCCAGCAACTCAGCCGTGACGCCGTCACCGGAGGCGATATCCAGCACGTCGCCGGTTTCGAGCAACTGCAGCAGGGCGCGGGCAAGTGTTTCCCAGGTGCGGCCGGGAGAATAATGCCGCTCCATGTCGCCGGCCACCGTGTCGGCCCAGCCAGCTTCCCCAGCCCGCTGGGCCAGCACCGTGGGTAGCCGTGCGGCATCGGCTCGCAGGATGGCGTCGTCGATGCTTTCGCGCAGCGCGGCCATCAAGCCCTGCATGCGCGGATCGAACTCCGCATTGGCGCGGTAATAAGCCGATACGCCGGCCCGGCGATCACGGACGAGCCCCGCTTCTTTCAACTTGGCCAGATGCGTGGACACACGGGGCTGAGCCAGGTGCAAGATGGCGGCGAGCTCGGCCACGGTCAGTTCCTCGCGCTCGAGCAGGGCCAGCAGGCGGACGCGGGTGGCGTCGGCAAGCAGGCGCAGCACCCCGGAGGCAGTGGCGAGATCCAAGGCCTATCCTTTCATCGCGATATAAAGATGCTAAAGGCTAGGCCCCACCCGGCCCCGCGTCAAGGCGCATTGTTGCGCTGCACGCGCCGGGGATTGGAACGACCGTTAGAATAGCCGGCTGCGCGGGGATTGGTTCGCCCCGGCTTAACGCTAAGAGGCAGGAGAGTTTCATGGATTTCCGTTTCACCGACGACCAGCTTTCGATCCAGGCGGTCGCGCGCGATTTCGCGCAAAAGCGCATCGCCCCCGTGGCGGCTGAGTTCGATGCGAAGGGGGAATTTCCCCTGGCCACCATCCAGGAAATGGGTCAGCTGGGCCTGATGGGTATCGAGGTGCCCGAAGAGTACGGCGGCGCCGGCATGGATACCACGGCCTACGCACTGGCGGTGATCGAGGTCTCGGCCGCCGACGCCGCGCACGCCACCATCATGTCGGTGAACAATTCGCTGTTCTGCAACGGCATCCTGAAGAACGGCACGGAAGATCAGAAGCAGAAGTATGTGCGCGCGATCGCCTCGGGCGAGGAAATCGGCGCCTATGCGCTTACCGAGCCACAGTCGGGCTCCGATGCCTCGAACATGCACACCCGCGCGGTGAAGAATGCCGACGGCGACTGGGTGATCAACGGCAAGAAGAGCTGGATCACCTCAGGCCCGGTGGCCCGCTACATCGTGCTTTTCGCCGTGACCCACGCCGGGATCGGCGCAAAGGGCATCTCCGCCTTCATCATCGACACAAAAATCCCCGGCTTCCATGCCGGCAAGACCGAACCGAAGCTCGGCATCCGCGCCTCGGCCACCTGCGAGATCGAATTCAACGACTACGTGTGCCCGAAGGAAAACATGCTCGGCGCCGAAGGCAAGGGCTTCGCCATTGCGATGGGCGTGCTCGACGCCGGCCGCATCGGCATCGCCTCGCAGGCAGTGGGCATCGCCCGTGCAGCGTATGAAGCCACCATCACCTGGGTGAAGGAACGCAAGGCATTCGGCCAGCCGATCGGCAGCTTCCAGATGACGCAATCCAAGATCGCCGACATGAAATGCCGTCTGGATGCCGCCACCTTGCTGACCATGCGCGCCGCCTGGGCCAAGACGCAAAGCGAAAAGGTCGCCGGCGGCCGCTTCAATAACGAGGCAGCGATAGCCAAGCTCGTCGCATCGGAAACGGCCATGTTCATCGCCCACCAGGCAGTGCAGATCCACGGCGGCATGGGCTACTCCCGCGAGATGCCTCTGGAGCGCTACTTCCGCGACGCCAAGATCACCGAGATCTACGAAGGCACCAGCGAGATCCAGCGCCTGATCATCGCGCGCAACGAAACCGGGTTGCGCTGAAGCTCGGACGTGGCGGGAAGAGCCGGCGGCCCATAGCGGCTGGCGCTCCTGCTGCGGCGACCCTCGGGGAAGGAGGCCGCTGCGCGGCTTTTTTTTACGGCTGCGCCCCCATCGGGACGGGCTTCGGCCGGGGGTTTTCGATTCGCCATCCGGTGATCTCAACCGGTCGATGCAACACCGTAGTCTGATCAAGACGGAGGTGGGCATCATGAGCAGAGCAGTCAGGCTTTGGCGTCATTTGTCGGCGGTGGACCGTGAACAGATTTGGGCAAACTGGCAAGCCGGCGTGCCGCCCGCTGCCATTGCCCGGTCGCTTGAGCGGGACGGGGAGCTGATTCACTACGTTCTGAGGCAGCGTGGCGGGTTCGCTCCAACACCACGCAAACGGGCGCCTCGGGCCCTTCAGCTAGCCCATCGCGAAGAGATTTCCCGAGGCTTGTGCCAGGGCCATTCCATGCGCCAGATCGCACAGGCCCTGAAGCGAGCGCCGTCCAGCATCAGTCGTGAGGTGGGGCGCAACGGAGGCCGTGACGGCTACCGCGCGGCGGAGGCCGACCAGCGAGCCTGGGCGCAAGCCCGTCGGCCCAAAATCTGCCTGCTCGCGCGCCGCGGCGTGCTTCG
>NZ_DASYDG010000007.1:0-42907 GCF_036499745.1 Pinirhizobacter sp. | reverse complement strand
CGACCGCTCCCCCGGACGCAACAGCGGGTTGTGGGGAGAGCGGGATTTTGCTTTGCAAGGCCGCCTCAGGAGTCGGAGGGAGCGGTTGGGTGTCACCCTGAGAACGCTTCCGCAGGGAGGCGAAGCCGACTGAGGACTTAGCGACGTAGCGCCATCCGACCGCTCCCTCCCCGCCACGCGATAGAATCGGAGGATGGATGTTTCTCATTTGCTTGATGCGCTTAACGATGCGCAGCGTGAAGCGGTTAGTGCCGAGCCGGGCCACTACCTGGTGCTGGCTGGTGCGGGGTCGGGGAAAACCCGTGTATTGACGCACCGCATTGGCTGGCTCACGCAGGTGCTGGGGGTGCCGCCCTGGGCGGTGTTGGCTGTCACCTTCACCAACAAGGCCGCGGGCGAGATGCGTTCGCGTCTGGAAGGGCTGATCCCCGGTGGTACGCAGGGCCTTACCGTTGGCACCTTTCACGGCATCGCGCATCGACTGCTGCGCCGGCATTGGCGCGAAGCGGGGCTGGTGGAGGGGTTCCAGATCCTCGATTCGGACGACCAGCAGCGCCTGGTCAAGCGTGTCGTGGCCGGCATGGGCCTGGACGAGGCCCGTTTTCCGCCGCGCCAGGCCAGCTGGCAGATCAACAACTGGAAGGATGAAGGCAAGCGCGCAAAAGACGTCGAACACCGAGACCATCCGGTCACCCGTACCTTCGTGGAGATCTTCAAGGCCTACGAAGACGCCTGCCAGCGGGCGGGTTTGGTCGACTTCGCCGAGCTGCTGCTGCGCGCGCACGAATTGTGGCTGAAGGATCCGCAGGTACTGGAGCACTACCGGAATCGCTGGCGGCACCTGCTGGTCGACGAATTCCAGGACACCAACACGCTGCAATACGCCTGGATCCGCATGCTGGCCGGCGACACCGGCAAGGTGTTCGTGGTGGGCGACGACGACCAGGCCATCTATGGCTGGCGTGGCGCGCGGGTGGAGAATGTGCAGCAGTTCCTGCGCGATTTCCCCGGTGCGCGGACTATTCGTCTTGAACAGAACTACCGCTCCACCGCCATCATCCTGAAGGCCGCCAACAGCGTGATCGCGCGTAACGGTGGGCGCCTTGGCAAGCAGCTATGGACGGCCGGCGACGAGGGCGAGCGCATCGCGCTGTATGCCGCTTATAACGAGCAGGATGAAGCGCGTTTCGTCATCGAGCGCATCCGCGAGCACATCGCGGAGAAAGGCCGTGCCCGTGACTGCGCCATCCTTTATCGCTCTAATGCGCAATCGCGCAACTTCGAGGAACAACTGATCCAGCGCGATATTCCCTATCGCGTGTACGGCGGGCTGCGTTTCTTCGAGCGCGCGGAAATCAAGGATGCGCTGGCGTATCTGCGCCTTACCGCCAATCGCCACGACGATGCCGCCTTTGAGCGCGCGGTGAACACGCCCCCGCGCGGCATCGGCGACCGTACGCTGGAGGAACTGCGCCGCCGCGCGCGCGGCGAGGCTACCTCGATGTGGGAAGCGGCGCTGTCCGAACTCTCCTCAGGCTCGCTCGCGGCGCGTTCGAAGAATGCCGTGAAGGCGTTCCTGTCGATGATTGAAGAGATGGCGCGCAGCTTCGGCGGCCTGCCACTGGATGGCGCTGATTCGCCCTCCGCGTTGAACCTCGCCGAGCAGATCGAACACGCCATCATGCATACCGGCCTTCGCGATTATTACGAACGCGACAGCCGCGGCAATGCCGAATCCCGGGTGGAGAACCTGGATGAACTGGTGAACGTGGCCAGTCGCTTCGAGCCCACGGCCGACGACATCGATGCGGGCCTTACCGAACTTACCGCATTCCTGTCACACGCCTCGCTGGAGGCCGGTGAAGGCCAGGGTGAGGCCTGGGACGACTGCGTGCAGCTGATGAGCCTGCATTCGGCCAAGGGCCTGGAATTCCCCGTTGTGTTCCTGGTGGGCATGGAAGAGGGCCTGTTCCCCAGCCAGCGCACGGTGGAAGAAGACCGCCTGGAAGAAGAACGACGCCTGGCCTATGTGGGCATCACCCGCGCCCGCGATCGCCTGTTCGTGACCCATGCCGAATCACGCCGTATGCATGGCAGCGAGATGCTGGCGCGGCCCTCGCGATTCCTTGGTGAGATTCCAGCCGAACTCATCGACGAAGTGCGGCCGCGCGTGCAGGTGTCGCGGCCTGTCTACGGCGGTGCCGGCAGCGCCTATGCCGCGCCGGTAGTCGATAACCTGCCTGTGGCGCTGGGTTCGCGCGTCTCGCATCCGAGCTTCGGCGAGGGTGTGGTGGTGAGTGCCGAAGGCGGTGGTGCCCATACCCGGATCCAGGTGAATTTCACCGATGCCGGTTCCAAGTGGCTGGTGCTTGCCTACGCCAACCTCACGCCACTGTAGTTATTTCGGCAGGCGCGGCACGCCGTGCACGTCGCGTTCTTCCACGGCCACCGGCCGGGTATCGATGCGGCTGGCATGCACCGCAGGCAGCGGTTCAGCCGCCTCGCCACGGGCGATCGCCAACGCATTGCGATAGCAGCGGTGGGCGAGACTCGTTTCACCCTGCCCCACGCAGGTATCTCCCAGCGCCTCCCAGGCCAGCGGGTCCGGAGCCAGCGCCAGCGCACGCTCGAGATAAGCCCGTGCCTTGCCCCACAATTTCAGGCGCACGCACATGCGGCCAAGCGTCGTAAGTAGCGAGGCATCGTTCGGATGCGCGTCGAGCCAGCCCTCGGCACGGCGCATGCGTGTTTCGATGTCGTCAACACCAAGCGCGCCATAGGTGGCTGCCAGGGAGGACGACCACTCGCGGCGCAGCGATGATTCCACTTCGTCCATCGCGGCGAGATTCTGGCCAAAGCCCGCGGCGCGGCGTGCATAGGCATCGACCACCGCCGCCGACCTGCGCTGGTTTTTCGGCAACTGCGACCAGAATTCGGTCAGCGCCGCACCGTCGGGAGCGCGGGCAATGGCCATCTGAAGAATGCGGTTCTCAAGGTCTGCGAGCTGTTTCGTCGATAGCACGCCGCTCTTCTGCAGAGGCTCAAGGCAATCGCGGGCACGACGGGTGTCACCTGCGAGCACCGAGGACTCGGCCAGTTCCACCCAACCCGCAGGCGGCAGGCTGCGGCTATCCGCGTCGGCTGCCAGCAGCGCGACCGATTCCTGCGGACGGCCGTCAAGCCGAAATAGCCGCGCACGCACGATGCGCGCGGTGGCCGGCGTGATCTGGGCGGCCTGGTCGAGCGATTCGATGGCGCGGGCTTTCTCTCCACGCCGGCTGGCTGCTTCCGCGGCACCGAGCAGCGATGCTGCGCGAAGGGGCTCGTACCGCGAGGCACGGGCGAGATCCCGTTCGGCATCGGCATTACGGCCTTCGAACAGGGCCACGATGCCATCGCTGAAACGGCGACGGCTTTGCCGCCGTTGACGGCGGGTGGTGGCATCGAACGGCCACCGCAGCAAAAACCAAAGCGCGCCGAGCAGGAACCAGATCACCAGCAAGGCAACGATCGCAAAAACCACTGTCGTGGTAATGCGCACACCACGGATGCGCACGAACACCAGGCCTGGGTCCACCGCAATCCAGTGCCAGCCAAAGGCGGCCACGGCCGCCACGAAAATCAACAGCAGTAACCAGCGCCAGGGCTTCATGGCCGACCCTGGGCCGGTGCCGACGAAGCCGCGGCGGGCGCAGCCGGCGCACCATGCAAGGCATGCACGGAACGTGCATTGGACAGTTCCGCCAGCGCCGCGCCCAGCTGCGGCGGAGCGACGTTGCCGGTGGTCTCCAGCAGCATGTCCGCGATCTGTGCGCGGGCCTGGCGCACGCGTGCGTCGCTCGGGTCGAAGTTCCTTTCCAGCGTGGTATCGACGCGGCGGAGGGCATCGGTACGGCCCTTGTCGTCGAATGCGAGCAAGGCGGCCTGGGCCTGGGCAAGGTCGAGTAGTGCCAGTTCACGCGCCAGACGGCCGTCGGCCATCGCCAGCGGGGTGCCGTCGTCGCGCTGGATGCTGATCACACCAGCCAGGGCGTGGCCGACACGACCGAAGAACCCCTGGGCACCTTCATCGGCGACAGGCATGTCCACCGGACGGTAAGGCATTTGTGCAAGGTCGCCGCGCATGGCCGACAGCAGGGAAAGATCATGCGCCATCGCCGGCACCTTCACCTTCGACAGCGCCTCGCGTTCGGCATTGAGGCTTTGCCGCACACCGGAATAGGCACCGTCGTTCACCGCCGCCAGGGCCTGGTCGGCCGAGGTATAGGCGGCGATGGCGCCGCCGGCGTCGTTGAACAGCACGAAGCGCTCGCGGCCCATGCGCAGCAGCGATTCGGCCTCGTCCAGCAACATGGTGTCGTGGCCACTGACGCTTCGCTCGGACAACCTGGCCACGGCGTCTTCAAGGTTGCGCGTGCGTTCGGCATTGCCCAATACGTCTTCGCGCAGCGAACGATTCACGCCATCGGCATCAGCCAGGCGCTGGCGAAGGCCGGCGCGCTCGTCGCGCAGGTTGTTCACCTGCAGGCCCAGGTTGCCGACCTGCTGGCGAAGGTCATCCACCGCACGTCCACCCGCGGCACTGGCCTGTTCAAGTTGCCAGCCGCGCCAGGCGACGTAAGCGGTGCCGGCGAGAGCCACCAGGGCCACCAGCAGGGCCAGGGCGATGGTGCCGCCGCGGCGCGGCGCGGCGCGGCCGATGGAAGCCTGCGAAGGCGTGCGGGGCGATGCCGGCGTGCTGGTCGCGGCGGGCTCGGGCTGGACGGGAGTCGTTTCGCTCATGCATCGCATGCTAGCAGGAGCGCGTAACGGGGTCGTCAATCAGGAACGTGCGCGGCGACATCCAGCAAAGCCTGGCCTTGCGCTGCCGACGCCACGTGGACGATGGCGATGCCTGCGTCACGGGCCATGGCAGCCAGGCGCTCGCTACTTACGATCCAGGTGGCGCCGAGCAGCGCCTGCCACGGCGCCCCGGCCAGTCCCCGTTGGAGGTTCGCCAGGGCCTCGGCGCTGGACAGCAGCACCCGATCGCGCGGCGTGAAGGCGCCGGCGGCGGCGCGATGGCGCGCATCCAGCCGCGCTGGGCCGCGCCGGTACACATGCACTTCTTCGAATTGAGCCGAGCGGTCGCGCAACGCCGCACGCACTATGCCGCGACCGCCCGCTGCACCCACCAGGGCAACGCGTGCATGGCCAAGCTGCGACATGACGTCCATGGCCAGCAGTCCCTCGCTGTCCTCGCGATCGGGAAACCGCACATTCGTGATGCCCGCGCGGGCAAGCGCCTTCGCCGTGCCGGCACCTACAGCGCAGGCCACCGCGGTCGTGGCCAGCGAACGCAGTTGCCGGGCATGGGCCACGGCTGCCGGGCTGGTGAACACGACGACATCGGCGGTCAACGCATGATCAAGCAGGGTGGCAGCGACCCGGGTGTCCTCCACCGTGCGCAGCGAAAGACCGGGCAAAAGCACGGGCATTCCCCCGCGGGCACGCACCGCCGCGACCAGCCCAGCGGCGGTACCGGCCGGTCGCGTGATCGCCACGCGGCGGTCCTTGAGTGAATGATCCGACGTATCCGCCATAAGGCTCCGGAGTCTACCCTGCTTGCCCCCGCCGGCCTGCGGCGGCAGACTGCCGCGCCATGTCGACCGAACCTGGACTACACCTTTCCGCGCTGCTGGCGCGCATCCCCCTGGTGCAGGCCATGCAGCTTCGGCTGCATGCATGGGACTCTGGTCAGCTTGTAATGACCGCGCCGCTGGGGCCCAACGTGAACGACAAGGGCTGCGCGTTCGGCGGCAGCCTTGCCAGCGTGATGACCCTGGCCGGCTGGGGGCTGGTGGAACTGGCCATGCATGCGCGGGGGCTGGACGCTGACATCTTCGTGGGTGAATCCACCGTGCGCTACCTGCAGCCGGTATGGGACGACTTCAAGGCGGTCGCCACGCTGGACGAAGGTGCCACCTGGGAAGCCTTCTTCGACGACTGGGCCCGCCATGCCCATGCCCGTGCGCAGGTGCTGGTTACCGTCCCCGGGCCCGGCGACAAGCCCGCTGCCACCCTGCAGGCACGCTTCGTGGCCAAGCGCCGCAAGGCATGATGCGGCACAATGGGTCCTTCGGATGGGGCTTGAGATCACCAGGGGAATTCACCGATGCGCCGACTTATCCTGATCCTGGCCGTGATGGCAACCGCGCTTGCCGGTTGCGCCAGCGACCGCCGCTCCGATTCCATGACCGAGACGCTCAACCGCTATGGCTCGGTGGTGCGCTGGGGCGACGTCCGCAGTGCCATGTCCTTCGTCGACCCGAAGGTGCTTGAAGCAAACCCGCCCTCTTCGATGGAGATGTCGCGCTGGTCGCAGGTACGCGTGAGCGGCTACGACGAAGGCGTGGGCCCTCTTCCGGGCGACAATCCCAACGAAGTACGCCAGGTGGTGCAGATCGGCCTGATCAACAACAACACCCAGGCCGAGCGCAGTGTGGTGGATCACCAGGTGTGGCGTTACGACGCAGAAAAGCACAAGTGGTGGCTGATGAGCGGCGTCCCGAACATCGCGCCGCAGTAACCGGGCGCCCTGAACCGCTATAATCGCCGGCTACCTGCCTGGACGCGCCGATGAACGACGTGCTGCACAAACTGCCCCAGTTCCTGGGCAACCATCCTTTCCTGCTGGCCCTGTTCGTGGCCCTGGTGCTCGCGCTTATCGTCACCGAGGCCCTGCGGCTCACCCGCAAGTGGAAGGAATTGACCCCGGCGGCGCTTACCCTGCTGATCAACCGCGAGAGCCCGCTGATGGTGGATATTTCCGCCTACGCCGATTACGAAAAAGCCCATATCCCTGGGTCGAAGCACGTCCCGCCCAGCCAGTTCGATCCGGAAAACAAGGAACTGGCCAAGGTCCGCGAACTGCCGGTGGTGATCGTGGACAAGGATGGCCGCTCCATGGACAAGGCCGCCGCACGCCTGGTCAAGGCCGGTTTCACCCGGGTGCACACCCTCGGCGGCGGCGTCGAGGCCTGGCGCCAGGCCCAGCTGCCGCTGGCCAAGGGCAAGAATTAACCGCTAGAGCCCGTGGATCCCGGCGCGGGCGGCCAGGATGCTGGCCAGCACGTCGGGCGCGTATTCGAAGGAATCGAAGTAGAGGCGATCCTCGGGTAAACCCGCCGCCACCAGGCGCTCGCGGCTGGCTGCGATCATCGCCGGCGGCCCGCTCATGTAAAGATCCACGCCGGAAAGGTCGGGCCAGTCTTCGAGCACCGCCTCATGGACCAGGCCCGCGCGCATACCCACCTGGCGGGCCTCATCGGCATCGCTCAACACCGGAATGAAGGTAAGGCCCGGGTGCCGCATGACCCACCCTTCGGCGCGTTCGCGGTCGTAAAGGTCTGGCTCCACGCGGGCGCCCCAGTACACGGTGATCGAGCGCTGTGTCCCCAGGGCCAGGAAATGCTCGACGATGGCCTTGATCGGCGCGAAGCCCGTGCCGCCGGCCATGAACACCATCGGGCGCTCGGTATCCTCGCGGGGAACGAAGGTGCCCTTGGGCCCCTCGATTTCCAGCGTATCGCCTACCGCCAAAGTGGAATCGACATACGCGGTAAAGCCACCGCCGGCCACGTGGCGCACGTGCAATTCGATGCCGTGGTCGTCCGCCGGACTGCTGGCGATGGAGAACGGCCGGCGCTTGCCGTCTTCAAGCACGATATCCAGGTACTGCCCCGGCAACCAGCGCAGCGGTGTGTCATGCACCGGCACCAGGCGCAGGCCGATCACATCGGGGGCCAGGCGTTCCTTGCGCGATACGAGCACCTGGATCCTCACCCTGGGAATATCCTCGACCGACGCCACCTCGCGCGAGGCGATGGTGATGTCGCCAAGGGGCACCGCCTGGCAGGTAAGGATGGAATGGCGCACCTGCTCGGCCGCCGACAGGGCCACCGGGGGATTGCGCGGGTAATCGCATGCGCCCTGCAACAACGTGGCCTTGCAGCTTCCGCAGACACCACCCTGGCAAGAGTACGGCAGGGCTATGCCCGCCCGTTGTGCCGCCTCAAGCACGGTTTCGCCCGGCGCCACGTTGAAGCGGTGGCCGGAGGCTTTCAGGGTTACGGTGTGCACCAGCGCATTGTCGCCAAGCGGGAAGAACCACGACAATGCGGCCCAACGCGCAGGAGATCAAGCATGTCCATCTGGAAACAATCCACCGATCTGGCCCGCATCAATGGCTGGAGTACGAACACAATGATGGCCACGCTCGGCATCGCCTTCAGCGCGGTGGGTGATGACTGGCTCTCAGCCACCATGCCGGTGGACCATCGCACCCATCAGCCGTTCGGCCTGCTCCATGGCGGCGCATCGGTGGTGTTGGCAGAGACTGTCGGCAGCACCGCCGCGATGCTTGCGCTCGATCCGGCTATTGAAGTCGCCGTGGGCCTGGACATCAACGCCAACCATATCCGTGGTGTGCGTTCGGGGCTGGTCACCGGCACCGCGAAAGCCGTGCACCTGGGCCGAAGCACGCAGGTGTGGGAAATCCGCATCGTGAACGAAGAAGATTCCCTGGTGTGCCTGTCACGGCTGACCATGGCCGTGGTGCCTACCCGCAAAGTAGCGCCGGCCGGCTTCGGCCAGTGAGCCACGACGCGCCGTACGCCGCGCTCTCGCCCGACGTGGTGCTACAGGCGGTCGAGGCCACGGGCCTGTGGACCGATGGGCGCCTGCTCACCCTCAACAGCTATGAGAACCGCGTATTCCAGGTGGGACTGGAAGATGGCGGGTTCCTGGTGGGCAAGTTCTATCGCCCCGGCCGATGGAGCGATGCGGCCATTGCCGAGGAACATTATTTCGCGGGGGAACTTGCCGGCGCTGAAATTCCCATGGTGGCGCCGCTGCGATTCGGCCACGACACGCTGCTGCACCATAACGGCTTCCGCTACGCGCTCTATCCGCGCCGCGGCGGCCGCGCGCCCTCGCTGGAATCCTCCGATCAACTCGAGTGGCTGGGGCGCCTGATCGCGCGCATCCACCTGGTGGGCGCGAAGGAGCCTTTCCAGGCCCGTGGCCGTCTTGACCGCAAGACGATGATCACTGAACCGTGCAATGCAGTACTCGCCTCGCCGCTGTTACCCGTGTCGGTTCGCGAATCCTACCGGCTTGCCGCCGCACACGTGAGTGAAGCGATCGATGATCGCCTGGACGCTTACGGACCGTGGCGCGCCCTGCGCCTGCATGGCGACTGTCATCCGGGAAATGTCCTTTGGACCGACGACGGCCCGCATTTCGTCGACCTTGACGATGCCCGCATGGGCCCGGCCGTCCAGGACCTGTGGATGCTTGCCGGCGACGATGCTTCCATGCGCGCACTGCTGGAGGGCTACACCCAGTTCCGCGAGTTCGACGAAGCGGAACTGGCGCTTGTACCGGTGCTCCGTGCCATGCGCCAGGTGCACTACGCCGGATGGATCGCCCAGCGCTGGGGCGATCCGGCCTTCCCGGCCGCCTTTCCTTTCGCAGCCGAACCCCGTTGGTGGGAGCAACACATCGCCGACCTTGGCGAAATCACCGATGATCTGTCGTAGACGTTTTCCCTGGAGCCCCGCATGACGCTTTTCCTCTTCCGCCTGATTGGCCTGGTACAGATTGCCGGCGGTTTCTTCGGCCTGTCGTCGATGACCTATCGCCTGCTGGCCGGTGGCGGCGGGATGCATGCTTTGGTGGACATCCTGGGCGCCGCGCTCTATGCCTTCATCCTGGTGGCAGGCGTGTTACTGGTGTCCAACGACGGTCGCGGCCAGGGCCTGTCGATGTGGGCGCAGGGGCTGCAGGTGCCGTTGCTGTCGCTGCCGTTGATCCACTATGAACTTCACGCCGGCGCCTTCTTCTACCTGATCGTGCACCTGGCTCAGGGCGCGCACCTGGGCGTCGATTACCACGTGGGCACCTACGGCTGGGGCGCCTGGCTCGGTGGGGGCGGATCCTCGCGATTTGGCATCAACCTCCTGGCTGCGGTGTCCTGGCTGATCCTCAAGCTGCGCTAGAGGGTCGGCTATCATGCGTGGATGGATAATCCCGCACTCCCCGTGATCCGCCTTAAATCCGACCGCGCGCCCGGCCATCCCTGGGTGTGGTCGGCCCAGGTGCACAAGCCCGATAGCCGCCTGCCACCCGGCACCGTGGTGGATATTGCCGACAGCCGCGGCAACATCGTCGGCCGTGGCTTCTGGAATGGCCATGCGCGGATCGCGCTGCGCGTGCTGGGCAATGGCTACGAAGCCATCGATGACACCTGGATTGCCGCCCGCATCCGCAAGGCCGTGGCGCTGCGGCGCGAGCTGCTGTCACTCGATGACACAAGCGATGCCTGGCGCGTGGTGCATAGCGAAGGGGATGGGCTTTCGGGCCTGGTGGTGGACCGCTACGCCAACTCCCTGGTGGTGGAATATTTCGCCGCCGGCATGTGGCGCTTCCGTGAGGCCATCCACGCTGCGCTCGCTGAATGCTTCCCGGGAAGCTCCCTGTACTGGTTCGCCGAACAGCACGTGCAGAAGCAGGAATCCTTCGATTGCCGCAGCGGCGAAGCGCCGGAACCGGTGGAAGTGCACGAACACGGCCTGCGCTTCCGCTCGGCGCCGGGCCTGGGCCACAAGACCGGCTTCTTCGCCGACCAGCGCGACAACCGCGCGACCTTCGCGCGCCTGGCCCAGGGTCGGCGCGTGCTGGACCTGTGCTGCAATGCCGGTGGTTTTGCCGTGCATGCAATGGCCGGGGGTGCGGTCGATGCCATCGGCGTGGATGCGGACGCCGCCATCCTGGATATCGCCCGCGGTAACGCTGCGCTCAACAACGTGCAGGCCACGTTCGAGCAGGGCGACATTTTCGAATGGCTGCGTGCGGCGATCGCCGATGGCCGCACCTGGGACGCGGTGGTGCTGGATCCGCCCAAGCTCACCCGTGACCGTACCCAGGTGGTTCCGGCGCTGAAGAAATACTTCGCTATGAACCGCAGCGCGCTCGATGTGATCGCACCGGGCGGCATTCTGCTCACATGCTCGTGCACCGGACTGGTGTCGGAAGGCGACTTCCTGGAGATGCTGCGCCGCGTGTCGCTGAATGCCGGTCGCAGCATCCAGGTGCTGGAAGTGTCCGGCGCCGGCGCGGACCACCCGGTGGCGGCCACGGTACCCGAAGGCCGGTATCTGAAGGCGGTGTTCTGCCGCGTCGATTGATCTACCAGGGGGAACTCCATGGACCTTATCCTGCGTGGCGCCAGCCTTCCCGACGGATGCTCGGGCATCGACATCGGCATCCGCGACGGGGTGATCTCGCACCTTGGACCTGCGCTGGAAAATTCGGCCGCCGAGGAGATTGACGCGCGCGGCCGTCTGGTAAGTGCTCCCTTCGTCGATGCACATTTCCATATGGACGCCACGCTCTCGCTGGGCCTGCCGCGAATGAATATCTCCGGCACGCTACTGGAGGGCATTGCGCTTTGGGGCGAGCTCAAGCCCATGCTCACCGTCGATGCGCTGATCGAGCGCGCCATGGCCTATTGCGACATGGCCGTGGCCCAGGGCATCGGCGCCATCCGCAGCCATGTGGATGTCTGCGATGATCGACTGCTCGCCGTCGATGCCCTGCTGGAGGTTCGCAAGCGTGTGGCGCCCTACCTCGACCTGCAGCTGGTGGCCTTCCCCCAGGACGGCCTGCTGCGTTCGCCGAACGCGAAGGAAAACCTCCTGCGCGCGCTCGATCGCGGCGTGGACGTGGTCGGTGGTATTCCCCATTTCGAGCGCACCGACGCCGATGGCGCCGAGTCGATCCGCTGGCTGTGCGAACTGGCCGCCGAACGCGGCCTGATGGTGGACATGCATTGCGACGAGACGGACGATCCGATGTCGCGGCATATCCAGACGCTGGCGGCGCAGACGATCCGCACCGGGCTGCAGGGTCGGGTCACCGGTTCCCATCTCACCTCCATGCATTCGATGGACAACTACTTCGTATCCAAACTGATTCCCTTGATAGCCGAAGCCGGCGTGCACGCCGTTGCCAACCCGCTGATCAACATCACCCTGCAGGGCCGCCACGATACCTACCCCAAGCGCCGCGGCATGACCCGCGTACCCGAACTGATGGCAGCGGGCGTGAACGTGGCATTCGGCCACGACTGCGTGATGGACCCCTGGTATGCGATGGGTTCGGCCGACATGCTCGAGGTGGCCCACATGGGCCTGCACGTGGCGCAGATGACCAGCCGCGACGGCACGCGCGCCTGTTTTGATGCAGTGACTACCAACGCCGCGAAAGTCATGGGCCTGGAAGGCCATGGCATCGAGGTCGGCAAGCGGGCCGACATGGTGTTGTTACAGGCGGCCGACACCGTGGAGGCGATACGCCTCAAGGCCGCGCGTCTGGCAGTGATCCGCGGCGGTAAAGTGGTCGCCAGCGCTCCGGAACGCGTGGTCAACCTGGACCTCCCTGGACGCCCTGCGGCGCTCCATTTCGAACGCCCTTCCGGAAACTGAACAAAAGCGACGGTACCCTCGCTTTCCACCCCCCTCGTTCAGGTTCATCACCCTACATTGCAGCTGCCGCCCGGCCTTCCGAAAGTTTCAGGAAAGACGCCGGGCTTTACTGGAGGAATTGGCCATGAACCGACTTACCCGCATTGCCGCTGCCGTCGTCCTGGGCTGCGCGAGCCTGTCGGCATTCGCCCAGCACGACAACGATCGGGGACGTGACCATGGCCGCAGCGGCCATGACGACCGTCGAGGCAACGACCACCGTGGCAACGATCACCGCGGTTACGACCATCGTGGTGGCTATGGCCATCGCCCGCCGGCACGCTATTACGGCCATCCGCATTACTACGGCGGCCACCCCGGCCCCTATCGTGGACACTGGGTCCGCGGCCATCGTTACAACGGTCCGGTATATGTCGTAAATAATTACGGTTACTACCGTCTGCGTCCGCCGCCGCGCGGTTACCACTGGGTACGCAACGGAAGCGACTATCTTCTGGTTGCCGTCGCCACGGGTATCATCCTGGACATGGCGACACGTTGATCGATCCCCTTGGCGCGGCCTGCACGCGGGCCGCGCCATGCTTCCCCCTCCCCTTGAGGAAACACCATGAAACCGATCCGAAGCCTGTTGCTGGGTGGTCTGCTGCTCTCGGCCACGAGCATCGCCATGGCCCAACCGCCGCATGACCACGACGGCGACCGTGACCATGACAACCACGGTCACGATAATCGTAATGACCACCGCGATGACCACCACAATAATGGCGGCCATGAACGCTGGTCGCGAGGCCACGCCCTGCCGTCGCAATACCGGGACCGCGGGCACTATGTCACCGACTACCGCACCTATCGCCTGCGCGAACCGCCCCGTGGGTACCGCTGGGTACGCGCCGACAATGATTTCGTATTGGTAGCCATCACCACCGGGTTGATCGCCGACATCGTCGCCAACTCGCAGTAGTCCCCCACGGCTGTATCGGAAAGGGCGGCCCCTCGCGGCCGCCCTTTTTCGTGCGCCGCACAACACCGCAGCACCCAACGTCTGCCTATACTCGGTCGGTCCGTTGCTTTCAGGGGAACGGCTCGACAACCAACGAGGAGGCTTCGATGCTGCAGCAGTACGGCTTGTGGATCGCCCTGGCTTGTGCGGTCCTGGCAGTTCTTTATGGCGCTTTATCCGTTCGATGGATCCTGGCGCAGTCCCCCGGCAACGAACGCATGCAGGAAATCGCCGCCGCCATCCAGCTGGGCGCGCGGGCTTACCTGAACCGGCAATACGCCACCATCGGCATGGTCGGCATCGTCCTTTTCCTTATCGTCGGCTTCGCCCTGGCCTGGTCCACGGCCATCGGCTTTGCCATTGGCGCCATCCTTTCCGGTGCCACCGGCTATATCGGCATGAATGTCTCGGTGCAGGCCAATGTCCGCACCGCGGAGGCCGCGCGTAACGGCCTGGCCAGCGCGCTAAAGGTCGCCTTCCGCGGGGGCGCCATCACCGGCATGCTGGTGGTGGGCCTGGCCCTGCTTGGCGTGGCTGGCTATTACGGAGTGCTGCTGCATTACGGCCTGCCGCAGATGGAGGCCCTGCACGCGCTGATCGGCCTGGCCTTCGGCTCGTCACTGATCTCCATCTTCGCCCGCCTGGGCGGTGGCATCTTCACCAAGGGCGCCGACGTAGGCGCAGACCTGGTGGGTAAGGTCGAGGCCGGCATCCCCGAGGACGACCCACGCAACCCGGCGGTGATCGCCGACAACGTGGGCGATAACGTGGGCGATTGCGCCGGCATGGCCGCCGACCTCTTCGAAACCTACGCCGTCACCCTGATCGCCACCATGCTGCTGGGTGGCGTGATGGCCGAACAGACCGGAACCAACGGCGCGCTGTTCCCGCTGGTGCTGGGCGGCGCCTCGATCGTGGCCTCGATCATCGGCACATTCTTCGTGCGGGCCGGCAAGGGCAAGATCATGAACGCCCTGTACGCAGGTGTGGCGGTGTCGGCGGTCCTCGCGGCCATCGCCTTCTACCCGATCACCCAGGGCCTCATGGGCGATTCGAGCTTCGGCGCGGGCAAGCTGTTCGGGTGCGAACTGATCGGCCTGGCGCTCACCGGCGCCATGGTGGTGATCACCGAGTACTACACCGCCACCGAGTACGGTCCCGTGCGCCACGTGGCCAAGGCCTCGCTAACCGGCCACGCCACCAACATCATCGCGGGCCTGGGCGTGTCGATGAAGTCCACCGCGCTGCCGGTACTGGCCGTGTGTGCGGCGATCTGGGGCGCCTACGACCTGGCAGGCCTCTACGGTATCGCCATCGCCGCCACCGCCATGCTCAGCATGACCGGCATGATCGTGGCCCTGGATGCCTATGGCCCGATCACCGACAACGCCGGCGGCATCGCCGAGATGGCCGAGCTTCCGCCGGAAGTACGCGGCGTTACCGATCCGCTGGACGCGGTAGGCAATACCACTAAGGCGGTAACCAAGGGCTATGCGATCGGTTCGGCGGGCCTGGCAGCGCTGGTGCTGTTTGCCGATTACACCCATAACCTGAGCCAGCACCTTGGCGTGGCGCAGGTGCCTTTTGACCTGTCCAACCACTACGTGATCATTGGCCTGCTGATCGGCGGCCTGATCCCCTACCTCTTCGCCGCCATGGCGATGGAAGCGGTGGGACGCGCCGCTGGCGCGGTGGTGGAGGAAGTGCGCCGCCAGTTCCGCGAAATCAAGGGCATCATGGAAGGCACCACCAAGCCTGATTATTCCCGCGCGGTGGACATGCTCACCCGATCGGCGATCAAGGAGATGCTCGTTCCCTCCCTGCTGCCGGTGCTGGTGCCCGTGGTAGTGCTGTTCCTCTTCAAGTGGCTCGGCGGCAGCGAAGCCGGTGCGCAGGCACTGGGTGGCGTGTTGATCGGCACCATCGTTACGGGCTTGTTCGTGGCGGTCTCGATGACTACCGGTGGCGGCGCCTGGGATAACGCCAAGAAATACATTGAAGACGGGAATTTCGGCGGCAAGGGGTCCGATGCCCACAAGGCTGCCGTCACCGGCGATACGGTGGGTGATCCGTACAAGGACACCGCGGGGCCGGCGGTGAATCCGTTGAT
The DNA here is from genome assembly GCF_036499745.1 of Pinirhizobacter sp. Taxonomy (NCBI): domain Bacteria; kingdom Pseudomonadati; phylum Pseudomonadota; class Gammaproteobacteria; order Lysobacterales; family Rhodanobacteraceae; genus Pinirhizobacter; species Pinirhizobacter sp. Next base: position 27,270 of record NZ_DASYDG010000007.1, on the reverse strand, counting down.
CAAGATCATCAACATCGTGGCGTTGTTGTTGGTGCCGTTGTTGTAAGCAGTACTGGCAGATTGCAAAAAAGGCGCCCCGAGAGAAACCGGGGCGCCTTTTTTTAACCCGGAACGGATCTTAATCAGCCGACGGGTGGATTGGTGGTGTTAAACGTAGGCCGGTCCTGAGACCACGACAACTGGCTTCACGCACGACGCTTGGCGGATGCCGCAGCCTTCCCCGCCCGCTCGCGATGCGCTGCCTGCTTGGCCCGGTTGCCGCACACAGCCATGCTGCACCAGCGCCTGGCGCGGCCACGCGTATGGTCGACAAACAATAATGTGCAGGCGTGGCCCTGGCAGGGCTTCACGTCGCTGAAGTTCTCCGTAGTCAGCAAATCCGCGATGCTTCGCGCAATCGGTATCAACAGCGTGTCCGAAGAACGCCAGCGCCGACGCGATTCAAAGGCTAATCCAGTGGCGACACCGCTGCTTGTGCCATCCTGCCTCGCCACGATCTGCCCGTAGCCCTCGTCTCGCGCCAGTATCCGATTGAGCGGATCCAGCGCGCCCACCGCATCGTCCGACAGCGGCTTACCCATGTGTTGAACGACGAAACCACGGAACCATTCCCTGAACGCGCGGGCATGGGTCGCTACGGCATCGAGTTCCCCCGGTGCGGCGGTAGCGCTGAACTGCTCCAGCACCTCCTTCGGCACCAGATGAGCCTGATCCAGCCATGAAAGCAGGCTCCCGCCGTCGCCGATGAATTCCACGGTGGTGTCGACCGGTATGGCAATGGAGTTCAAGAAGTCCAGGCCAAGTGAATCGGCAATAAAGAGTGCTGGGGGGTTTGCCTGGTTCATAAATACTCAATGGGGCAGGGGAAACTGGGCGGGTTGCGAAGAAACTTTACGTAACCACTATAACAGGTATTGACAAGTTATGCGGATCGGAGAAGACTCCACGTCAGCCCGCTTAGTAACCTCTTTAAATACACCTGAAAGGTTATGTAAGCGTCAACGAATCCTGACGACAGGCTACACACGCCATGACCGCCGAACATCCGAGCCCTGAGCGACTGATCCTGTTTTCCGACGCCGTGTTCGCGATCATCGTCACCTGCGACCTGACACTTTCAAGCCCAGCTTCATAAAGCAACGTCCTACCCCGACCGCCTGACCCGACAACTTAAGTCACCCGAATCTGGGAGATGGCCTGGCCGTCGCCAAAGGGTGAACTTGTTTTAAAAAAACGCATTGGAGAACAACATGACTGACGCAAACAATCTTCCCACCATCATCCTGGTCCATGGCGCGTGGGTGGATGGAAGCAGTTGGGCACATGTGATCGTGGCGCTAGCCGATCGCGGATACAAAGTCATTGCCGCGCCGCTGCCGCTAGCTTCGTTGAAGGCGGACATTGATTCCTTGCAGGCCGTGATCGATCGTACGGAAGGCTCCGTCGTGCTGGTGGGCCATGCCTATGCCGGCGCTGTGGTTTCAGGTATCCAGGACGAGCGTGTATCTGCGCTGGTGTTCATCTCAGGCCTTGCACCTGCACAGTCCGAAACTGTCGCGGACGTGTTCTACCGCGATACCCAGCATCCCGATGCACCAAAGCTTGCACCGGAACCGGACGGACGGTTCTGGCTGGCCGCCGACAGTTTCAGCACGGCATTCGCGCAGAACGCCGATAAAAAAACGCTCACGGTGATGGCGTCCGTGCAGCGACCGATCGCCGCACCGTGCATCACCGAGCCGATGGGCCCAACGCTATGGAGCAAGCGTCCATCCTGGTACCTGGTGGCGCTTGACGACCGGATGATTCCCACGCCAACCCAGCGCTTCCTTGCCCAGCGCATGAATGCCACCAGCCGCGAAGCGGCGGTTGATCACTGCCCAATGGTGACCGCTCCGGACGAGGTGGTCTCAATCGTCGATGAGGCCGCACGGCTGGGCACGAAAACACGCTGACCCCCGCGCGTTACGCACAAGCCACGACCCTAACCAACTTCCTACAGGACAACTCCCATGACAACCGTACATTTCAAGTCAATCAAAGTCGACGGCCTGGACATCGCCTACCGCGAAGCCGGCCCTTCAAACGCCCCGACACTGCTCCTTCTGCATGGCTTCCCTACCTCCAGCCACATGTTTCGCGACCTAATTCCCGCGTTGGCGGATAAGTACCACATCGTAGCCCCCGACTTCCCCGGCTTTGGCCGTTCGTCGATGCCCGATCGCAGCGAATTCGCTTATTCCTTCGCCCATCTGGCCGATGTCATCAGCCGGTTTACCGAAGTGGTTGGACTGAAGACGTTCGGCATCTACATCTTCGACTATGGCTCGCCCGTCGGTTTGCGCATCGCATTGAAGCACCCGGAGCGCATCACCTCGATCATCAGCCAGAACGGTAATGCCTACGAGGAAGGCCTGAGCGACGGCTGGAACCCGATCCGCACCTACTGGAAAGATCCCAGCGACGCCAATCGCGATGCGCTGCGTGGATTCCTTTCGCCTGAAAGTACGTATTTTCAGTACACGCACGGTGTAGCCGACACCACGTTGGTATCCCCGGATGGTTTTTCGCTCGACGACTTCTACATGGCACGTCCGGGCGCTCATGAAGTGCAATTGGACCTTCTGCTCGATTACGCCAGCAACGTGGCGATGTATCCAGAGTTCCAGGCCTATTTCAAGAAGCATCAGCCGCCGATGCTGGCAGTGTGGGGTAAGAACGATCCGTTCTTCCTGCCGCCAGGCGCTGAGGCATTCAAGCGCGACATCCCAGCCGCCAGCGTGCAGTTTTTCGACACCGGGCATTTCGCGCTCGAAACGCACCATGCGCAGATCGCCAAGGCGATCCTCGGTTTCATGGGTAGCAGGTCATGAGCCAGGAGACCGTGGCCATTGTCACGGGTGCCAGCCAGGGCATCGGTCGCGCCACGGCTATCCGCGTGGCTCAGGATTTCTCGCAGGTGGTACTGGTGGCACGTAACCGCGGACATCTTGAAAGCACGGCCGACGCGGTGAGGCTTGCCGGTGCCGAACCCCTGGTGATCGATGCCGACTTAAGCCAGGTGCCCGCCGCGGACCAGGTAGTGCGGGAAACGCTGGCTCGACTCGAGCGTATCGACGCGCTGGTGAACATTGCCGGCGCGGTGCCACAGATCGATCTGTTCGAGATGACCGACGAGCAATGGTATGCCGGTACGGAATTGAAGCTTCACGGCGCGCGCCGCCTCACCATCCGTGCATGGGATGCGCTCAAGGCCTCGCGGGGCGCGGTCGTGCTCACTTCCGGCAACTCCGCGCAGTTTCCCAAATCGCCCTATGCCGCCGTGGGCGCGATCAACGCGGCAATCGTGGCCCTGGCCAAGGCCTTCGCCGAGCGCGGGCTGAAAGACGGCGTGCAGGTGAACAGCGTGATGCCCGGCCCGGTCATGACCGGGCGTCGCGAAAGTTATCTGAAAAAATGGGCGACCGATCACAAGCTCACCGTCGAAAATGCGACGAGCGCATTCCTTGCCCAATCGGGTATCAGCCGTTATGGCAAGCCCGAAGAACTCGCCGACCTCATGGCGTTCCTGGTGTCGCCCAATGCACGTTGGCTTACCGGCGCATCCATCCGCATGGATGGCGGCGAAGTCACGTCGATCTGATCGGGAAAAGTTCGTATCAAGAAGAGCGCAGTCCGGGCCGGATCGAGGAAAACGCCTCGCAGTCCGGCCCTGCCAGGCTAAGCTGTCGATGGCCCGATAGTGGTAGATCGGGCCGCTGAGGGCGTATCGAGCAACTTCCGAATGTCGCGCCCGCCCGGCTCCTGGAAGACGTTCAGGCTGAACTCGCCCATCACGGCCAGCAGATGGTCGAAGATGTCCGACTGGATATCCTCATAAGCGGCCCAGGCCGTCGTGGCGGTGAAGCAGTAAATCTCCAGCGGCAACCCTTGCGGCGTCGGCTGTAGCTGGCGCACCAGCATCGTCATCTCGTTGGAGATACCGGGATGGGCGTGCAGATAGGCCAGGACATAGGCCCGGAAGGAACCGATATTTGTCACTCGCCGGCTGTTGACCGGGTCGCATCCCTGATCGGCCAGTTTACGATTCCATGCGTCCAACTCGACCTGCTTGCGGTCCAGATAGTCGTCGATTAGCGCAAAACGCCGTAGCGCGGTCTGCTCCTCGGGCACAAGGAAGCGCACGCTGGCCTGGTCGATCAGTAGCGACCGCTTGATCCGCCGCCCGCCCGACTCCGACATGCCGCGCCAGTTCTTGAAGCTGCTTTCAATCAGCTTGTAAGTCGGGATGGCCGTGATCGTCTTGTCCCAGTTCTGCACCTTGACCGTGTGCAGCGCAATATCGATCACATCGCCGTCCGCGTTGAGCTCGGGCATCTCGATCCAGTCGCCCACGCGTAACATGTCGTTGGAAGTGAGCTGCACCGAGGCGACCAGCGAGAGGATGGTGTCCTTGAACACCAGCAACAACACTGCCGCCATCGCGCCGAGGCCTGAAAGCAGCAGCAGCGGCGACTGTTCCATCAGCGTGGCGACCACCAGGATCGCCGCGCCCGCGAACAGCACGATCTTGAGCACCTGGATATAGCCCTTGATCGGCCGGTTCGCCGCATCCGGGCGACGCTGATACAGATCGTTGGCGAAACCGAGAAACGCGCTGATCGCCAGCACGATCGTCAGGATGATGAAGGCGCTCGCGACATTCTTCGTCACGGTGACCGCACCGGCCGGAAGATGGGGAATCAGTTCGATTCCCCGTGAGATGATCACCGCTGGCACGATGTTGGTCAGCCGGGCGATCGCCTGCGCTGGCGTTACCCCGTCGTTCGGCAACACTCGTAGAGCCAGCTGCAGCAGAACCTTCTTGACGAGGAAATTGGCGAGCCCGGCGAAGGCGATCAGAATGGCCAGGCCAATGAGGGACTCCGCCCAGGGCGGCAACGTGGGGAGAGCGGCGAGGATGGGAAACGGGTTGGCTTCGGTCATGTTGCGAACTGATTGAAAGGAAATTGAGCAATGCCAGCTACAGGCTGGACTGTCACTTCGCTTCCGGGTAAAGAAAAATCCTGATTGTCTCGTCAGGATACAGCCAATCCGGGCCAGCCTCGGACGCAGGATCGAATGGGCCGATTTTGCGTAAACCTGCGGCAATACGTCAGCAACTCAAGTTTGGACGTTAATCGAAAGCACGAGGCATTCGCGCCATAATCCCCGCCGATCCCGCTCCGGCGATGCTGGCGGGGGAAGGACGATCGCGCCCGATGAGGGCGCGAAGCCGGCAGGGAATGCCGCGAGCCTCGCCATGCAACCTCCAGGAGTGCGCATGGCACAGCGACGCGCCCGTCGGGTCCAGCGACCTGCAAACGCTTAGCGAGGCTGTCATGTTTTCATCCCCTTACCGTGCCTGGCGGCGAATGAATGCCAGGCTGGACCACCCCGGCATTGGCCAGTCCATCGACGATGATGGCCGCCTGGCAGCCAGCTACCTTTTCATGTGTGCGATGGCCGCGGGCATCGCCATGATCGGCCTGCTATGCAACTCAGCCTCGGTGATCATCGGCGCCATGCTGGTATCGCCATTGATGGGTCCGATCGTGCGCCTGGGTTTGGGGATCGGCACACTGAGCTTCACACGGGTCTGGTGCTCGCTGGGCACGCTGGCCTGCGGCATGACGGTGGCGCTGGTGGTTTCAGTGGTGATCGTGGCCGTTTCGCCGCTGAAGGTGGCGACACCTGAAATCCTGGCGCGAACCAACCCGAACATCTTCGACATGGTGGCGGCCACCCTATCGGGTCTTGCCGGTGGGTACGCAATGATCCGCAACCGTGGCGGCACGATCGTCGGTGTCGCCATTGCCACCGCGCTGATGCCGCCGATGGCGGTGGTGGGTTTTGGGGTGGCCACCGGCCAGTTTGCTTTCGCCCGGGGGGCGTTGTTGCTGTTCACCACGAACCTGGCGGCGATCGCCCTCAGCGTGACACTGGTGTGCACCTTCTATGGCTTCGGTGGCGCGGCCACGCGCAAGGCGGTGGCCTGGCAGTTCGCTGTCGGCGCGCTGGTGTTGTTGCCGCTCGCCTTGCCGCTTAGCACTGCCCTGGCCGACATCGCCCGGCAGACTCGCACGGTCAATACCGTGCGGGCCGCAATGACGACCGCGCTGGGTAATCAGCAGATGCGTATCCTCGATCTCAAGCTGGACAATACCGGCGCCACGCCGCTACTGGATGTCACCTTCGCTGTACAGGCTTTCACCCGGGAAGAGGACGAGCGCCTTCGGCGGGCGCTGGCGCCCGCCCTGGCCGCCGGTACCGTGATGCGGTTCCAGCCTGTGATCGTTGCCGATCCCCTGGGTACTGAAGGCGGTCGTTCCAGCCTGGGTAGCGCGGTGGTCGGCACGGTGGTTGCCAGTGCTTCAGTGGCCGAAGATCCCACGGCCGGGGACATCGTGCGGCACTTCCCCCTGCCGTTGCTCGATTCGCACGTCGACGCCGCGAAGCGCAGCATCGAACTGGTGGTCTCGCCCTCGGCCCGTGTATCGCTGGCCACGCTTCGCCAGATGGAAGCCACGCTTGCCGATGGCGCCCCCGATTGGCGGGTAGGCATCATCCCATCACCACGCCCGCTGCCGCCCATATTGTTCGCGCGCGGCTCAGCAGCCCTCGGAAACTCGCAGATGGGCACGCTGGCCGACCTCGCCTGGGCCATGCGCCATTGGGGCAGCAGTAGCGTCTTGGTCGAGGGCCGTGCCAGCAGCGATGGCCACGGCCCGGTCGACCTGGCCCAGGCACGCGCCGAGGCCGTGCGCGGCTGGCTTGAGCAGCAAGGTTTCATGGTTACCCTCGGTGCCAGCTATCCCCTGCCCGACCAGCAACGGCGCGAGGATGCCGAAGGTGTGGATGCTTTCCGCAGTGTCTTCGTGCACGTCACCGATGCCCAGGCCCCCGACGCACCACCCCATGATCCCTGACCTTCGGCAGGGGGCCTTGCCCCCATGCGACGCTATGGTCAACCTGTTCACTGCGGTGCCGCCTTTAATGCCGGCACCGCAACCACCACCTGCCAGGGGACAACCTTTGTGAAACGAAGCCACCTTGCCCTCTGGGCCAGCCTTGCGATGACCGGAATGACCTACGCCCAACCTCCCGCCCAGCCGGCAGCGCCAGCGGCCAGCGCAAGTACCAGCGACGACGCCTATCTGTGGCTTGAAGACATCGATGCGGCAAAGTCGATGGACTGGGTCAAGTCGCGCGATGCCGACACGGTAAAGAAATACGGGGACTCCACCGAGTTCGCCACCATGCAGGCGCAGTTGCTGGAAGTGCTCGATTCGGAAGCGCGCATCCCGATGGTCACCAAGATCGGCGACCACTACTACAACCTGTGGAAAAACAAGGCCAACCCACGCGGCGTCTGGCGGCGTACCACGCTTGATGAATACCGCAAGGACAAACCCGCCTGGGAAACCGTGATCGACGTCGACGCACTGGGCAAGGCGGAGAGCACCAACTGGGTGTGGCACGGCGCGCAATGCGTGAAGCCGGACTACAAGCGCTGCCTGGTGTCACTGTCGCGCGGCGGCGCCGATGCCGATGTGGTGCGCGAGTTCGACCTCACCACCAAGAGCTTCATCAAGGACGGCTTCACCTTGCCTGAGGCAAAGAGCCAGGTGGCCTGGCGCGACCTCGATACCATCTACGTGGCCACCGATTTCGGCCCGGGTTCGATAACCGAATCGAGCTACCCGCGCATCGTCAAGGAATGGAAGCGCGGCACGCCGCTCGCTTCCGCGGCCACGGTGTACGAGGGCAAATCCACCGATATGTCGATCTCGGCCTTCCGCGATCTCACCCCCGGATTCGAGCGCGACTTCGTACAGCGTGCACTGGCCTTCTACGACGACGAACTCTACCTGCGCGGCAAGGACGGCAAGCTCACCAAGGTCGACGTGCCCGACGATGCGGTCACCGATATCCAGCGCGAATGGCTGCTGGTACAGCCACGCACGCCGTGGAAGGTGGGTGGCAAGACGTATCCTTCCGGCTCGCTGCTGGTGACGCACCTTGACGACTACATGGCGGGCAAGCGCGAGATCACCGTGCTGTTCACACCCAATGAGCATCAGTCGCTGGCCGGGCATTCGTGGACGAAGAACCACCTGATCGTCACCGTGATGAACGACGTGGTGAGCCAGCTCACCGTCTACACCCCGCCCAAGGGTGGCAAGGGCGCCTGGACGCATGCACTGCTTGGCGGCGCGCCGGCGTTGTCGTCGATTGACGCCTCGGGTGTGGACGCGGACGACAGCGATGACTATTTCCTGGTCTCCAACGGCTTCCTGCAGCCGGCCACGCTCTACTACGGCACCGTAGGTGGCAAACAGGAAGCGCTCAAGCACGCCCCGGTATTCTTCGATGCTTCGGGCTTCCAGGTAAGCCAGCACTTCGTCAAATCAAAGGACGGCACCCGCGTGCCGTATTTCCAGATCTCGCCCAAGTCGATGAAGCTCGACGGCAGCCATCCAACGCTGGTGTATGGCTACGGCGGCTTCGAGATTTCGCTGGAGCCGGCGTACTCAGGCGGCATGGGGCGTGCCTGGCTCAGCCATGGCGGCGTGTACGTGATCGCCAATATCCGTGGCGGCGGCGAGTACGGCCCGCGCTGGCACCAGGCGGCGCTGAAGGCGAACCGCCTGCGTGCCTATGAGGATTTCGCCGCGGTGTCGCAGGACCTGATCGACCGCAAGGTCACCTCACCCAGGCACATGGGCATGATGGGCGGCAGCAACGGCGGCCTGCTGGCCGGCAACATGCTCACGCTCTACCCGCAGCTCTACGGCGCAATCGTGAGCCAGGTGGCCTTGCTGGACATGAAGCGCTACACCCACCTTTCCGCCGGTGCCTCCTGGATGGCCGAATATGGCGACCCGGACAAGCCAGCGGAGTGGGCCTTCATCCAGAAGTTCTCGCCGTACCAGAACGTGAAACCCGGGGTGAAATACCCGCCCGTGCTGTTCACCACCTCCACCCGCGACGACCGCGTGGGCCCGGTGCATGCCCGCAAGATGGCCGCCAAGATGCAGGACATGGGCTACGACGCCAGCTTCTACGAGAACATCGAGGGCGGCCACGGCGCGGCGGCGGACAACAAGCAGTCGGCCTTCATGAACGCCCTGGGTTACAGCTTCCTGTGGGACCACCTGAAGTAGATCCAGGGTTACCGGACAAAGGAAAAAGCCGCCTTCGGGCGGTTTTTTTCACTGCGGCTGGACACGCGGCACATGGCGATGCCACGGTTAGCACCTGCCGCCTGTCTTCGAGGTTAATCCATGGATCGCTTCGCTCCTTCGCGCCGTCATTTCATGGGCCTGCTTGGCATCACCGCGGCAGCAGCGGTCTCTGGCCTGCGGGCGGCCGACGTGCAACTGCCTTTCGACAATGGCAAGCGGCAGCTGGTGGAGGGTTTCGAAGGCAAGGGCCGGATGATCCTGCAGCGTACCCGGGCACCCTTGCTGGAGACGCCGTTCGAGGTCTACGACAACGGACTGCTCACGCCGGTCGATCGCTTTTACGTGCGCTGGCATACGGCCAGCGCACCACGCCAGATCGACACCGCCGCCTTTCGCCTGAATGTGCATGGCCATGTGGAACGCGAACTGTCGCTGGCCCTGGCCGATCTACGGTCCCTGCCGGCCAGGGAGGTCACCGCCGTGAGCCAGTGCGCGGGTAATTCGCGCGGATTCTCCGACCCCCGCGTACCGGGCGCACAGTGGGGCAACGGGGCGATGGGCAATGCCGTGTGGCGCGGAGTGAACCTGCGCCAGGTACTGGACCGCGCTGGCGTAAAAGCAGGCTCGATGGCGATCCGCTTTCGCGGACTGGATGCCGCACCGCCCCACTTCGGTAAATCACTGGGCGTGGATATCGCCCGAAACGATGATGTCTTGCTGGCCACCCACATGAACGGCCAGCCGCTGCCATGGGACCACGGGTTTCCATTGCGTCTGGTGGTTCCAGGCTGGTTCGCCACTTACTGGGTGAAGGCCGTCAGCGATATCGAGGTTCTCACCACCGAGGACGACAACTACTGGATGGCCAAGGCCTACCGCATACCGGCCACGCCCGACGGAAGCACCACACCTGGTGCGCCCGCAGGTGCCACCACGCCGATCAGCACAATGCCGCCGCGTTCGTTCGTCACCAATGTGCGCGATGGCGACCGGCTGCGCGCCCATAGCCAGCACGCGATCCGCGGTATCGCCTTTAGTGGTAAAGCTGCCATTCGCCGCGTCGAGTGGTCCGGTGACGGCAACACCTGGCATCGCTGCCAGATCGATGGCGAGGGCGGCGTTTACGGTTTCCGCCGATGGCACACCCAGATACCGGTGGGGGCGCCGGGCGGGCAGCAACTGCTGGTGCGTGCCACCGATGCCGCAGGCAACGTGCAACCGCTTCATGCAGGCTGGAACCCCGGTGGCTTCATGCGTAACGCCGTGGAATCGCTGAATCTGGTGATCGCATGAACATCCGCATACTGATCCTGGCGCTCATTACCCTGCCCTTTGCCGTGTCGGCACAGGTGACCGAACCACCGTTGCCATTGACTGGCGCCCCGCCTGCCGCAGCGGTCTGCATTGCTTGCCATTCATCGGAAATGATCGATTCCCAGCCACGCCTTACCGAGGCCCAATGGCGCGCCACCGTCCTTAAGATGAAGGCCGCCTACGGCGCCCCGGTCGCCGATAAGGATGTCGACGACATCGCGCGCTGGCTCACCGCGCACCAGACAGGCAGCGGGCAGGCTGCTGCGAGACAAGGCCGATTGCCGTAAACTTGTGGTTTTCCGCGCTTTCCAAGGACTACCCATGGGCCTCCACCTGGTCGCCGCCGGCCGCAACGTGCCGGACGAAATCAACGTCATCATCGAAATCCCGAAGGATGCCGAGCCCGTCAAGTACGAGGTGGACAAGGAAAGTGGCGCGATCTTCGTCGACCGTATCCTGTCCACGCCCATGCGCTATCCCTGCAACTACGGCTACGTGCCGGGCACCCTGGGCGGCGATGGCGATCCGCTGGACGCCCTGGTGATCCTGCCGCTGTCGCTGGTGCCGGGCTCGGTGATCCGCTGCCATCCGGTAGGCATGCTGAAGATGACCGACGAGGCCGGAGCCGACGAGAAGCTGGTGGTGGTCCCGGTCGACAAGGTGTTCGCAGGCTACGCGCACATCAAGGACATCAAAGGCGTGTCGGGCCATTGGCTCGAGCGCATCGGCCACTTCTTCGAGCACTACAAGGATCTTGAGAAGGGCAAGTGGGTCAAGATCGACGGTTGGGTCGGCGCTGATGAGGCCAAGGCCGAGATCATCGCCGGCGTCAGGCGCTACAAGGAAGACAAGGGGCCGAAGGCCGTCTAAGCCCGCCAAAGGCGGAAAATGAAAAGGGGCGCGAAAAAGCGCCCCTTTTTTATTGCTGAAGCAAGCGAAGCCCGTTAACCGCGCTTGAGCAACTCGCGCAAGTCGATCAACGCCGCATTGGCGCGGGACACGTAGTTGGCCATCACCAGCGAGTGGTTGGCAAAGAACCCGAACGGCGAACCGTTGAGGATGATGGGACTGGCGACAGGTTTCTGCGCTTCTTCCAGTTCACGGATCACCTGCTGCAGGCCGACGTCGGCGTTCTTGTCTTTCAGCACCGGGCCGAAGTCCTTCTGGAAGGCGCGCAACTGCACCAGCAGCGTCCATGTGTAGCCGCGCGCTTCGTAGAAGTTGTCGTCGATCTTCGACCATGGCGTCTTGATCATCTTGCCGCCATCGGGCGCGGTGGTGATTTCCACCTTGTCGGCCTGGTCGGGGCTGGGCACGGTATCCAGGCGGATCTGCCCCACGCTCGCCGACAGCCTCTGCGACAACGATCCCAGCCTTCCCGAGGCCACCTGCAGGTAGTCGGCAAGGTTATCCGCACGCGCGTAGAAGTGCGCGTTGCCTTCGTCTTTGTCGCCCAGGCGTTTCAGGTAGCCTTCCAGGTGATCCACGGCCTTTCGCAGCTGGCTTTCGGTGCTTGGCAGCAACCAGCGGTCGTTGGGCGAGTTGAGCAGCGGATCGGCCTGGGCCAGGTCCGGGTCTTCGGTCGATTGTGTCTGCGAACGGCTGAAATCGTTTCGAAGGGCACGGACGAGGTCACGAGACGCCGTGAGCGAGCCGAATTCCCAATTGGGCACGTTGTCCATGAACACGCCGGGCGGAAATTTGTCGTTGCTAAGGTAGCCGCCGCGCTTGTCCATCAGGGTGTCGACCGAATCGATAAGTGCCACCGTGGTGGTGGCGCCGGCATTGACCGGCTGCTTGAGCTCAGTGGCGCGGGCCGCCGCGGCCTTCACCGGATCGAATGATTCAGGTTCCTTGTCCCACCACCACATCACGGCCAGATCCACCACCACCAGGGCGAGGATCAGCGCCAGTACGGTGCGGATCAGCCCCGTGCGACGAGGACGGGAAGACGTGGGCGTAGTGGCATCCATGACGAGCGCTCCAGTGACAGGTTCGGTGCGTTGAGTCTAATACGCGCGTGACCGCCGACGATTCAAGCGATCACCCACGGCGCCCAACGCAGCGAAAACCGTTAGTGGGGACCGTAGGCCCGCATGAACATGTCCACGGCAGCTGCCGCCGTGGCACTGACTTCCTCGGCGAACTCGTATTTGCAATCCTCACAGCCGAACAGGCGGCGGAACACCATGTCACCCTTGAGCAGGGCAAGGAACTGACCGGCGGCGCGGGATACGTTCTCGATCTGCAGCTCGCCGTCGTCCACGGCCCGTTGCAAAAGCTCGGCCACCAGTTTCTGCATCCGCGCCGGGCCTTCTTCCCACACCAGGCGGCCGAAACGCGGGTTGCCCTGCTGGCAGTCGGACAGGATGGCGCGGAAGGCGCCTACGGTGTCGGCGTTGGTTTCAGCCAGCGCGTGGCGCTGGGCGATTTCGTCGAGGATGTCGCGGATGCCCACATCCGGCCGCTTGGTGAAGAGCTCGGCGGGCAGTTTGTCCTGCACGTGAGCGCGGATCACTTCACGGAAAAGGTTGTCCTTGTCGCCAAAATGGCTGTAGACAGTGAGCTTGGATACCCCCGCGGCAGCCGCCACGGCATCCATCGAGGTGCCGTTGAAGCTGGACATGGCGAACAGGTTACGGGCGGCATCCAGGATGAGCGCACGCTTCTCCATGTCCTTGGGGCGACCGGGGCCCTGCGGTTTGGGTTTGAGGCTGGCGTTCATGGGTGCACCTTCACAAGCTGACGTCTCAAGTTTATTATACGCGGCGGTTCAGTATTTTGCAGGTCGGGCCGAAAGCGATCAGCCGTACGATGGTTTCGTATGTTCTGGCGCCGGGCCGCAGGGGCAAGTACCTGCCGGCCGGTGGTTAAGCTGCCGGTGGGTCATGTGACGCAAGTCAGGGGCGTCCGGTGACTTCCGGCACTTCGGTCACGACCCCTGAACGATAATGCTTGCGATTGTCGCCCCGGCGCTAAGCGCTTATGCTTTCAGACCTTTTTACCGCGCATCAGGACATTCCCCCATGGCGATGAATTTCGAACAGGCCCGCACCAACATGGTGGAAAACCAGGTGCGTCCCTGGGAAGTGCTGGACATGCGCGTCCTGGACGTACTTTCCAGCGTACAGCGCGAGGATTTCGTCGATCCGGCGCACCGGAACCTGGCTTTTGCCGACCTTGGCCTGCCGCTGGGCCATGGCGAGGTGATGATGAAGCCGGTGGTGGAAGGCCGCGTGCTGCAGGCGCTTGAACTGAAGCCGGACGACCGCGTGCTTGAGATCGGCACCGGCGCGGGCTTCCTTACCGCGTGCCTGGCCCGTCTGTCGGCACATGTCACCTCGGTGGACATCCATCCGGACTTCACCGCCCGGGCCGCCGAACGGCTGGCCCGCGCCGATATCACCAACGTCACCCTGGCAACCGCCGAGGCGGTGGTTGCCTGGCAGCCGGGCGCTGTCTTCGACGCCGTCGTGGTCACCGGCGCCACGGCAGAACTTCCTTCCCGCTTCCTCCACTGGCTCAAGCCTGGTGGCCGCCTCTTTGCCATCCTCGGCCAGTCGCCCGCGCAGACCGCGGTGCTGGTGACACACGAGGGTGAAGGGCGGCAACGCAGCGAATCGCTGTTCGAAACCGACCTGCCGTACCTGGCGCATGCGGCGCCGTCGCGCCAGTTCGTGTTTTAAGCAACCCGTTTTCAACACCTTTTAAATTTCACCCGAAGAGGCACACCATGCGTTTGAAGCTCCTGACCCTGGCGTTGGCCCTGGCCGCGGCACCGCTGTCCAGCCATGCCGAGGATCTGCTCGACGCGTATCGGCAAGCCCGCGCGAACGATCCTACCCTCGCCCAGGCCGATGCCCAGCGCCTTGGCCAGCACGAAACCGTGGTGCAGAACCGCGCATTGCTGCTACCGCAGGTGGATGCGAGCCTGTCGCTGAACCAAACGCAGAGTGCGGGTAATCGGCCGACCGTCATAACCGACGACCTCGGCAGCCCGGTTGGCACCTCGCCCAACACCGGCTGGGTGCGCGCACGCAGCCAGTCGCTGAACGTCACCCAGTCGGTGATGGACTTCAGCCTGTACGCCAACCTGAAGGCTTCGCACGCGCTCGATGCTGCGCAGGAGGCCAGCTACCAGGCATCCCTGCAGCAGCTTGCCACGCGCACGGCTACGGCCTACTTCCAGGTGCTGACCAATATGGACGCGCTGGCCTTCGCCAAGGCCAACGAACAGGCCCTTGCTCGCCAGTTGGAGCAGGCGCAGCAGCGTTTCGACGTCGGTCTGTCTGCGATCACCGACGTGCAGGACGCCAAGGCCCAGCACGATACCTCGGTGGCCGATGTCATCGTGGCCGACAACACACTTTCCGATTCACGCGAAGCGTTGACGCAGATCACCGGCCAGCCGGTGGGCGAACTGAAAAAGCTGCGCGAAGATCTTCCGATGACCCCGCCGGCGCCGAATGATCCGAAGACCTGGGTCGACACCGCCATGCACTACAGCCCCACCGTGGCATCGGCGCAGTTCCAGGTGGAATCCTCCGAGGCTTCGATCAATGCCGCGCGAGCCGGTCATCTGCCGACCATCAACGCCACCGCCGGCTGGGGACGTACCAGCCAGTGGACACAGAACGGCGGCGTCGACCTCAACAGTGCCACCGGCGGCACCAATAACCATCCATCCACCACGGTCGGTTTGACGCTGTCCATTCCCATCTTCTCAGGCGGTGCAACGCAATCGCGCGTTCGCCAGGCGATCTACAGCCGTGATGCCTCGCAGGACGTACTGGAAGCCACGCGCCGCCAGGTCACCCGCGACACGCTGAATTTCTACCGTTCGGTGGTGGCCGGCATCAGCCAGGTGGAAGCCACCAAGGCAGCGGTGACCTCCTCGCAAAGCGCCCGTGATGCAACGCAGGCCGGCTTCGAAGTGGGTACCCGCACCATCGTCGACGTGCTGATTGCCCAGCAGAACCTCACCCAGGCACTGTCGAACTACTCGCAGTCCCGCCATCAGTTCGTGCTGAATAAGCTGCTGTTGAAGCAGACTGCGGGCGAAGTAGATATCAAGGACCTCGAAGCGGTGAACTCGCTGCTCCAGTAAACAGCACAGCTCAGGGTCGGGGTGAAGACTCCGGCCCTGCATCGGAAGGATTATTCCTCCAGCAGGCGATCCACCAGCCGCATCACACGCTCCACGGCGCCCCGCTCGCTTTCGAACACATGCCGGGCGCGATCTCCCATCTGCCGACGCTCGTTGCCATCACGCAACAAGCCACGCACCGCATCACCAAGCTCCGATGCCTCGTGCACGCGCACGCCGCCGCCTTCCTGCACCAACGTATTGGTGATTTCCTCGAAATTGAAGGTGTGCGGCCCCACCACCACGGGTGTGGAAAGCGCCGCGGGCTCCAGTACGTTGTGGCCGCCGATCGGCACCAGGCTGCCACCGACGAAGGCAACATCGGCCGAGGCGAAGAAGGGCATCAGTTCACCCATGGTGTCGATCACGAAGCACTGGGTGGCATGTCCTGGCAGGCCATCGACGCTGCGCACCGCGACGGTGAAACCTAGATTACGTACGGCGCCTTCTACCTGGCGGAAGCGTTCGGGGTGGCGCGGCGCGATCAGCAGCAGGGCATCGGGCAGGCGCTCAAGTACCTTCAGGTGGGCCTCCAGCACGGGCATTTCCTCGCCCTCGTGGGTGCTGGCGGCAATCCACACCGGCCGCGCCGTACCCCAGGCATCGCGGAATCCCTGGCCGCCGCCCTTGGTCGTGGCGGGAAGCGGCATGTCGAACTTGAGATTGCCCACCACCGACAACTGCGTGGGCTCAGCGCCCAGCAGGCGATAGCGCGCGGCATCGGTGCGCGACTGCGCGGCAATGTGGCTGACGCAACGAAGCGCTGCGCGCACGAGGCTTTTCAGCGGGGCGTAGCCGCGCAGCGAACGCTCGGACAAGCGGGCGTTGGCGATCAATAACGGGATGCCACGGCGGCGGCAGCCGAAATAGAGGTTGGGCCAGATTTCCGTTTCCACGATCACCGCCAGCCGCGGACGGATCTTGCGAAGGAAGCTTCGTACAGCGAAGGGGAGGTCGTAGGGCAGGTACACGCTGTGCACGCTTTCACCGAACAGCTGCAGAACGCGCTCGGAGCCGGTGGGCGTGACCGTGGTCACCACAAGCGGCGCGTCGGGATAAGCCTGCATCAGCGCCTTCACCAAGGGCTCGGCGGCATTGACCTCGCCCACCGACACCGCGTGCACCCACAGGCTGCCGTTGATCCCAGGCGCGGGGAATATGCCGAAGCGTTCGCGCCAGCGGCGGTGGTAGCCACGATAGCGAACACCGCGGGCGAGCAGCCGCATCACGATGATCGGCGTCACCAGGTACATGGCCAGGGTGTACAGGAGGCGCAACGAAGAAGACCCCTTGCTTAGCTTAGCGGGGCAGTATACCCGTGCCCCGCCGTGGGCAGCCCGGTAGAATGATCCGATGCCCGGTGCCGTCCTGCCTCCCCTTCCCCGTCGTCTTCTAGGCCCGCGCCACTGGCCAGCCTGGATCGGCGTGGGCGTGATCTGGCTGGTGGCCCACCTGCCCTGGCGCGTACTGGAGGGCCTGGGCCGATTTATTGGCAACCTGGCGCTGGTATTGAACGCCGAACGCCGCCAGATCGCCGCCACCAATATTGCGCTGTGTTTTCCAGAACTCGATGCCGATGCCCAGCGTGCCCTGGTCCGGGCGAACCTGCGCGACGTCGGCATGATGCTGGTGGAGTTCGCACTGGGCTGGATGGGCAGCGATCGCGCCATCGCCCGCGTGCCATTGCGCATCGAAGGCCTGGAGCACTTGCAGGCGGCACGCGATGCCGGCCGCGGCGTGCTGCTGGTGGGCGGACATTTCTCCCACCTTGAGTTGGCCGCGCGCCTGGTATCCAGCCGCATCCGCATCGCCGGCATGTACCGGCGGATGGATTCAGAGGTATTCGAGTGGGTGGTGCTGCGCTCCCGCCTGCACTATGCCGACGCCATGTTCGACAAGGATGACCTGCGCGGCACGGTGAAGTACCTGCGTGCCGGCGGCACGCTGTGGTATGCCCCCGACCAGGACATGCGCAGCAAGGACAACGTCTTCGCGCCGTTCTTCGGCGTTCCCGCGGCCACCATCACCGCCACGCACCACCTGGCCCGGATGTCGGGCGCCGTGGTAATCCCCTTCTTCCATCGGCGACTGCCCGACGGCGGCGGTTACGTGCTGCGGCTTGCACCACCCATGCCCGACTTCCCAGGCAAGGATGCGGCAGTAGACACCTTACGCGTGAATGAAGAAATCGAGCGCATGGTACGCGAAGCACCCGAGCAGTATCTCTGGGTTCATAAACGGTTCAAAACGCGCCCGCCAGGCGAACCCCGCATTTACTGAAGGGGTTTCCCGCCAACTCGCGTGATGAATGCCATTAGCGACGGCCTTGTCGCCGTGCCTCGTGCAGCTTGGCGTATTTCAGGAACGCATAGAACGCACCGGTGACGCTGGCAATGAAGCCGGCCCAGCCGTTGAGAAAGTAGCGCTTGAGCAGGTACTGCCGCAGGAAGAACAGCGGCGGATAAAACACCATCCGCAACCCGGTGAAGCGTTGCCGCTTGCGCAGTTTGTGCGCCACCATACCGGTGGTATAGCGGTTGATCTTCTCCACCCGCGTGGCGATGTCGCCGTCGCCATCGTTGACGAAGTCCGCTTGCCACAGGTTGCGTACCGGCCCGTCCACCTCCACGGCCGAGTGCACTTCCACATCGTTCATGCGGCCACGGCGCCGGTCGAACAGTCTCAGGTGCGGATTCCGCCACGACCACCGGTGCTGCACCGTCCAGAACATGCGTTCGCGCCTCGGCAGGCGAAAGCCGGCGTGGCGCGGGGCTTGAAGTGCATGTTCGATCACCTGGCGCGTACCGGGCGACAGCACCTCGTCGGCATCGAGGTTGAGGATCCAGTCATGGCGGGCCAGGGCATAGGCGCGCTGCTTCTGCGGGCCATAATCGTCGAAGGGGTGTACCTCGACGCGGGCGCCATGCCTGCGCGCAATCGCAACCGTGGCATCGGTGGAACCTGAATCCAGGACGACGATTTCCTCGGCCCACGACACCTCTGCCAGAACGCGGTCGAGCGTGTCGGCGTTGTTGTAGGTGATCAGCACCACCGAGAGCGGTTCGCGTGTCATGCCACTGCCTTGTCGGCCGTGTCGGGGATATCCGCAAACAGGGCCGCGCACCACAGCGCCAGCAGCCACGCAAACAGCAGTCCCCACCAGGCGGAATAAAAGGCCAGGTGCGTGTTGATCGGGAACAGCATCGCCGAGAGCGCCACGGTCACGGGAAATGCCCGGGCGCGCGCTGCCGGTGGACGGGTCCACCAATGGCGGATGGCAACGCAGGTGGCCGCAAACCACAGCACCAGGCCCAGTGCGCCCGTCTCGGTAAGGATCTCCAGCAGCAACTGGTGGGCGTGACAGGCACCCTCGCCCGCGCCGCAGGATTCATCAGTAACAAAATGATCGTTGGCCGGTGCGTACGAGGGATAGGCATATCGGAAGCTGCGCACGCCCACGCCATTGACCGGATGCGCCGCCGCCATATGCAGGCTGGCCCGCCAGATCGATAACCGTCCGGTGAGGGCTTCGTCCACGTTGGCGCCGTGGCCCTGGAAAACTTCCAGGGTGCGTTCCATACGCGCATGGAATGGTGTCGACACCTCCCAGGCGATGCCGGCACCGGCTCCAGCGACCACCGCGATGGCAAGGCATGCGGGAAGAAAGCGCCGCCAGCCACCGCATTCGACCCAGGCAAAGGCGAGCACCACCACGCCATAGCACAGCCAGGCAGCACGTGATCCGGCCAACAGGATCGGGCCGAGCATCGCCAGGGCCGCCACCAGCAGCCCGCGCCAACCCCAGCGCTCGCGAGCCGCCCAAAGCAGGAAGGGCGAGAGCACGGCAAGGGTGGGGCCAAGCTTGAGGTTGTCCGCGCCGAAGATGCCCGATACCCGCTCTGCTTGTGCGTGGCCACCCAGGCTCCAGCCAGTGGCGGCCTGCACCCAGGCATCCAGTACCCACACCGCAATAACCACCGCGGTGGCGCGGAACAACGTAAAAAGCCGCGACGGACGCCGCATGGCGAAACACGCGTAGATGCCGATCGGCAGGTACCGCAGCACCGCCGCCACGGTACCCCATGCCTTGCCCGGCGCCACCGCATCGAACGCTGAGAACAATGCGGCGCCGATGTAGGCAGCCATCAAGGCCAGGAACAGCTTCGCCCCGGCATGCTCACCCAGCGCGCGGGGTTCGCGCACCAGCAGCATGATGCTGCCGATCAGGCACAGCGCCGTACAAAGCTCCGCGCTGCGGCCAAGTGGCAGTAGCGCCGGCAGCACCCAAAGCGGCATCAGGGGCGAAGTGAGCCCGGCCTTGATCGACAGCTTGTTTGGAATCATGGGCCGCGGCGTGTGGACGAGCCCCGGATTGTAGTTCCCCGGGCGCCGGCAGTGCTCAGTCGGCGGCGACTTCCTGGTAAAGCGCCAGCGTGGCTGCCTGCATGTCATCGAGTCGGTAGTTCTTCAATGGCGCGATGGCCGGGGCAAGACGCAGCAGTTCGGCCACACGCTCGACCAGGCGCTCGCGGTCACCCAGGGGTACACGGCCGGCGGGGTAAAGCTCCGCCAACAGCTCACCCACGCCGCCGTGCGCATAGCCCACCACGGGCCGGCACAGGGATAGCGCCTCGACCACCGTACGGCCGAACGACTCAGGCTTGTTGGAAAGCTGGAGAATCAGGGCGGAACTGGCGTAGATGTCGCGGATGTCAGCGCGCGTACCCGACATCACCACCTTGTTCGCCACGCCGCGGCGCTCGGCCAGCATTTGCAGTTCGCGCACGTAGGCCTCGCGGCCAGGCTCAATCACGCCCAGCAATAGCAGGCGGGCATCGATGCCACGGGTGGCAAGCTCGGCCAGGAGTTCGATGGCGTCCGCATGACCCTTCAGGCGTGTGCCCCGGCCGGGCAAGGTAAGCAACGGCGCGCCGGCCAGCTCCGGGAACTCGTTGAAGAAGTGCTCACGCCAGGCTTCTTCCGGGCGATAGCCGTAGGGAAAGGCGTCGATGTCGATGCCCCGCGGGATCACCGCGATGCGCGAGGGATCGAGCCCCGCGTAGTGGCGCATGACGTAGTCGCGCAGGGTTTGCGAGACCACGATCACCCGCTCGCCACGGGTAAGGATGGCGCTGTAGCGGCCCGGTGTATTGAGCCCGTGTACCGTGGTGATGAAATGGGGCCGTTTGGCCATGCCACGCATCGCCCACCAGGCAAGCCAGGCCGGCACGCGCGAACGCGCATGGACGATGTCCGGTGCCAGCGCTGAAAGGATGCGCCGCAAGGCGGGCACCTGCAGCAGCGAGAACACGGACTTCTGGCCGATCGGCAGAGTGACGTGTTCGCTGCCTTCCTGCTCCAGCTGGGGTACCAGCCGTCCGCCACCGGAAATCACCACCGACCGGTGCCCCGCTGCCACCAGGGCCCGGCCCACTTCCAGCACCGATCGCTCCGCGCCGCCGGCATGCAGGGCCGGGATCAGCTGGATGACGGTAAGTTTGCGTTCGGGCGGGGTATTGGGCACGTCGGGAAAAGGTCAGATGGGGTGCCCGAAGGCAAGCACGGATCGTGCCGCAAGGGCCGGTTTAGTCCTTCAGCACGTAGACGGCGCCACAATAAGAGCACTTCGACTGCCCACCATCGTCGACGACGGGCAGGTAAACGCGGGGATGCGAGTTCCACAGTTCCATCCCGGGCATGGGACAGGACAACGGGAGGTCCGCGCGGGTCACCTCGTAAAGGTTTTCGGCGTTGGCGGGAATGAGGTTGGCCATGGGTCAATTCCGGCTAATGGTGCAAAACGTGATGTTAGCAGGGGGGAGGCACCCCACATGCAAAAAAACCCGCGCCAGGCGCGGGTTTTTCGCAAGGCACGTAGCCTGGCGCTTACTTGCCGAATTTTTCCTTGTACGCCGCTGCCTCCAGGCCCTCGGTGGTGATGGAAATCTTGATGTCGTCGCTGACGGCGGGGACATAGGCGCCGACCCCGAAGTCTGAACGCTTGATCATGGCCGTGGCATTGAAGCCGGCGGCCGGCGCCTTGAGCATCGGATGGTCGGCCACCTTGTTGACCGTGACGTCCAGGGTCACCGGCTTGGTTACGCCGTGGACGGTGAGGTCGCCGGTAACCTTCAACTTATCCTTGCCAGCCGCCGCCACCTTGGTGCTTTTGAAGGTCATCGTGGGGTACTTGTCAGCGTCGAGAAAGTCCGGCTTCTTCAGGTGCTCGTCCAGCGCCGGCACGTGCGTGTCCAGCGCCGAGAGCGGCATGGTGACATCCACCGTGGCCTTGGTCGGGGCGGCCGGGTCATACACCAGGGTGCCCTGGGAGATGCCGATATCGGCGGTGGGATTGGAGTAGCCGAAATGGTTCCAGCTGAACAGGACCATGGTGTGGCCCGGGTCGAGCGTGTAGGTAACCGGGGCCGCATGGAGCGCGGTACCGGTGGCGAGCAGGCTGGCCAGGGCCAGGTAGGCAATCTTGCGCATGGGTTATCTCCGTGGAAAGGGCAAACTTGAAATATCAGGCGATGCGGGCGGCTTCGTGGAAATCGAGCCGGGGGCTGCGCGGGAACAGGTTGCGGCTGGCGTCGCCGTAACCGAGGTTGACCAGGAAATTGGACTTTATCGCGGTGCCGCCAAAGAAGGCAGCGTCCACACCGGCATTGTCGAAGCCCGACATGGGGCCGGTATCCAGGCCCAGCGCACGGGCGGCCAGGATCAGGTAGGCGCCTTGAAGCGAGCTGTTGCGAAAGGCCGTCTGGTCGATCAGCGCCTGGCTGCCGACGAACCAGCTGCGTGCATCGGCGTGGGGGAAAAGCCTGGGCAGGTGTTCGTAGAATTCATGATCGGAGGCCACGATGGCGGTGACCGGCGCCTCCATGGTCTTGCCACGGTTGGCTTCCGACAGGAAAGGCGAAAGCTTCGCCTTGGCCTCGGGTGACTTCACGAACACCAGGCGCATTGGGGAGGTGTTCGCACTGGTCGGGCCGAATTTGACCAGGTCGTAGAGCTGATGGAGAAGCGTGTCGTCGACGGGGCGGTCCGTCCACGCGTTGTGGGTGCGCGCGTGGCGGAAAAGCTGGTCGAGAACAGCATCGGAAAGCGGGGTCGTCATGGGCATCCTCTTCAGTGACGATCATCTCGCCCGGCACTTCCGGGCGAAACCCCAGTTTAGGCGCGAACGGCACCCCGCGGCGACTGCTCCACACGAACGTACTGTTGTCCCACACGCTACAATCGGGAACGATGAAGACGAGCCACGGCGGCGAATGCTGGGTCATCACCGACGGGGCCGCCGGCAACGAGCGCCAGGCCATGGCCCTGGCCCAGACCACCGGACTCATCATCCGCCCCTTTCGCGTGGAACTGCGCCGTCCATGGGCATGGGCGGCGCCCCGCCTGCTGCCGGCCTCGCTGCTGGCCCTGCCACCGGTACAGCGTGAACAGTTCCGTCCGCCCTGGCCACGCGTGGCGATCGGCTGCGGACGCGCCGCGGCGATGCTCACCCGCCTGGTCGGGCAACTTAGCGACCGGCGCACCTACACCGTGCAGATCCTCGATCCGCGGTTGGATACACGCTACTGGAACCTGGTGGTGGCCCCGGTGCACGACGAGCTTAAGGCCGCCAACGTGGTGGAGATGACCGGCTCGCTCAACCCCATCGACGACACCTGGCTGGCCGAGGGGCGGGAAGCCTGTCCTACCTTAAGCGACCTTCCCAAGCCGCGGCGGGCAATCCTGCTGGGAGGCGAACGCCGCGGCATTGAGCTTGGTGCGCCGTACGCCACGCAGCTGGTGGAAAGCCTGCGCGGCATGGCCGCCCGCGAAGGCGGCAGCTTCATGATCTCAAGCTCCCGGCGCACGCCGGCGGCCTTTCGCGATGCCGTCGTCGCCGGACTGGCCGATTTCCCCGGCCATGTGTGGACGGGCGGCGACACCGCCGGCAATCCTTATGCAGGCTACCTGGGCTGGGCGGACTCATTGGTGGTGACACCCGATTCAGTGAACATGCTTTCCGAAGCGTGTGCCACCGGCCGCCCGGTGCGCACACTGGTCACCACACCGTTGCCGGCTAAATTGGCCCGGCTGCATGCCACCTTGCGCTCGCGCAACCTGCTGGGCGACCTCGACGATCACTTGCCATCGAGTTTCACCCCGCTTCGCGAAACCCAGCGCGTCGGCCAGGACCTGCGCCGGCGCATGCAGGAGTATGTCGGTCCGGTCGCTAGCTGAAGACGAACCCGGCACCGGCGGCAACGGCCAGTACCTGCGCCGCCGCCTCGTCCAGCGCCGCCTCACGGACGGCAAGGCGGGGACGCCCGTCGAGCGTGCAGGCCAGCGCACGCGACAGGAACAGCGCATGGGCCCGTTCGAGCGCACCTGCGTCGGCCGGCGCCAGTACGCCAGCTTCCATCAACCAGGTGAGCAGCGCTGGCGTGCTGCTGGGTATCGCCTGGGCCGTGGCAGCGATGGCCGCATGGGCAAGCACCAGCCCCTGTAGCAGGAACTCGATGTCGAGCAAGGTGCCCGTGCCTTGTTTCAAGTCGATGCGCGTGCTGTCGGAACGGTCGCGTTCCTGGCGCCAGCGTGCGCGCATCGCGGCCACTTCGGTGCGAACCACGGTGCCGTCGCGCGGGCGCCGCAGAATGGTTTCACGCAGGGCATCGAACTGGGCATGCAGGGCCGCATCGCCGGCAATGCCACGCGCACGCACCAGTGCCTGGTGCTCCCACGTCCACGCGCGTTCTTTCTGGTAACCAGCGAAGGCATCCACGCTGGTCACCAGCAACCCCTTCGCGCCGTCGGGCCGCAGCCGGGTATCGATCTCGTACAGCTTGCCGCCGCGGGTAAGCGCACCCAGCCAGTGCACGATGCGCTGGGCCAGGCGCTGGTACCACTGCGCGCCGTCCAGCGGACGCGCACCGTCGCTACGTGCGCCAGCGCGCGCGCCGTCATACACGAATACCAGGTCAAGATCGGAGGCGAATCCCAGCTCCGCGCCACCGAGACTGCCGTAGCCGAGCACGGCAAAGCCGGTACCTTCGCCGGGCAGACTGCCGTGCTGCGCCTTCAGTTCACGCTCGGCCATCGACAACACGGCGGCGACCACCGCCTCGGCGAGCGCGGCCAGGCGTCGCGCGGTGGCTGCAGCATCGGCGCGATCATCGCTGAAGGCCAAGCCCAGGCGGAAGCCGAGGCTTGATTGCAGTTCGTTCAGACGATCAAGTTCGCCTTCGGCATCGCGCTCGTCCAGTGCCGACAGCGCACGGCCAATCTCCGCCGCGACGTCGGCGCGCTTGAGCGGCAACTGGTCGATACGCGGATCAAGTACGTCGTCAAGCAATAGTGGCTGGCCGATGATTTTTTCGGCCAGGAACGCGCTGCGCGCGAACACCGCCACAAGCCGCCGTCGGGCGGCTGGTTGTTCTTCGAGCAAAGCCAGGTAGGACGACCGCCGTGCCACCGCCTGTACCAGCCGGCATAGTCGCGAAAGTACCGTTGCCGGCTCCGACGACTCGCGAGCCGCGGCGATCAGCTGCGGCATCAGGCGATCCAGCCGCTCGCTCGAACGGGTGGACATGGAACGCACCGCTGCTCCGCGCGGCAGGCTCAACAACACGTCCACGGCTTCAGGCGTGGGTGGGAATCCCGCCTCGGCCAGGTTCGCGGCCTCCAGTTCTCCAGCCCGCGCCTTGCGCCACAGATCGGCATCGACGGCTGGCACAATGGCGGCACTGCCGCCCTGGGGCACCAGCACGGCGGCAAACTCGGCCGAGACCAGCTCGCGATGGGCGGCGAGTTCCGCTTCCAGTGCGGGCCAGTCCGCGTAACCGAGTCCAAGGGCGATGCGCTCGCGGGAGAGATCGTCTTCGGGGATGTCATGGGTTTGCGCGTCGCGCAACATCTGCACGCGGTTTTCCAGCCGCCGCAGGAACAGGTAGGCCTCGCGCAATGGCTTGGCGCGCCCGGCGGGAATATGACCGCGCGCCTCGCAGGCGGTGAGTGCGGGCAACAGGCCGCGCACACGCAAAGCCGGGTCGCGGCCGCCGCGGATCATCTGCGTCAGCTGCACGATGAATTCGATTTCGCGGATACCGCCCGGTCCCAGCTTCAGGTTACCGGCAAGGTCGTTGCGCACCACTTCCGCATCGATCAGCGCCTTCATCTCGCGCAGACCGGCGAACGCCGTGTAGTCGAGGTAGCGGCGGTAAACGAAGGGCCGCAGCATGTCCTGCAGTTGCCGACCCGCCGCGCGGTCGCCCGCTACAGGCCGTGCCTTGATCCAGGCATAGCGTTCCCAGTCGCGGCCTTCGCGCTGGTAGTACTGCTCCATGGCGGCAAAGGGCAACGCCAGGCGGCCGGCGTTGCCGAAGGGCCGCAGGCGCAAATCAACGCGGGCGCAGATGCCGTCGCTGGTGGGTTCGGCGAGTAGACGCACCAGATGGCGGACGAGGCGGACGAAATACTCGTTGTTGTCGAGCGGGCGGGCGCCGTCGCTCTGACCACCGTTGGGATAGGCCAGCACCAGGTCGACGTCGGAAGAGAAGTTCAGCTCCGACCCGCCGAGCTTGCCGAAGCCCACCACCACCAGCCGCTGCTCCGCACCTGAGGCGTCGCGTGCCTTCCCGTAGCGCCGGGCCATGGCGCGCTCACTCCAGGCCAGGCAGACACCCAGGAGGGCTTCGTAAAGCTGGCTGGTGGCTGCCAGGGTCTCGCCGACATCGTCCAGGCCATTCACGTCCCGGAACACCAACCGAAGCGACTCGGCATGGCGAAACCGTCGCAGGTTCGCCAGCGTCTGGGTTTCGTCGTCGGGAAGTTGCAGCGCCTCGATCCGCGCGGATGCGTCGGCACCGGAACGAAGGCGTTCGATGCCTGCCGGCGCCAGCCATTCGGGGTGTCGTCGGAGTACGTCGAAGGCGTAGTCGCTAGCCAGCAGCAGTTGGCGAAGGCGCTCGGTGACGCCGGCGTCATCGTGTACTGCCACGCCCATGGCGCGGCAACGGGCCATCAAGTCGGCCAGGCGGCCATTGACGAGGGTGCGTAGTGCGGGGGAGGGGCTGGGCTGGGGCATGGCCGTCCATTGTGCCGTTGATGGCGGTCAGCGGACAGTCAGTCGGCAGGCACGCGCAGTTCATGACCAGTCGGTTACAGTACTTGCCCATTAGCGTGACAGTCCCCGTCATGGCGCAAATTCCTTCTGTGAAATCAAGGTTATGGCACCGGCGCGTTTTGTACGTCACGGTGCCGTTCGCGATGGCTGTGACGCTGGTATTTCTTACCTCTTTGATCGATGGAAACCCCGGCGTAAGCCCTGGTGTCTGGTATCAGCGCCCCCTGCACCTGTTCGCCAACGCCCTGCCCGGATTGATGGTGGCGATGCTGCTGGTGGTGCTCACCCGCAGGATCCTCCTTTCCTTGGGGCTGACCTGTCTGGGGCTGGGGGTCGTTTACGGCGTCAATGCGATCAAGGTGCGCAACCTCGGCACCCCCCTGGTGCCTGCCGATTTCCGTATGGTCGGCCAGCTCAAGGGTGGCGGTGCGCACCTTCTTGGCGGTTACCTGCCCGCCAGCCCCTGG